>JAJRVO010000687.1 GCA_024277275.1 Chloroflexota bacterium | reverse complement strand
TTGGGCTGGTTTTTGCCGGCTTAAGAGCAGAATTGGCAGAATTAACGAATCAAAATTCTATCATTCTGGAAATTCTGCTCTTAAATACCCGCAATTGCAACAATTTTTACACCCTAATTGTCAAACCGGGAATTGCTGCCGGCCCCTCAAAATTGGATCTACTGATGCTATATCCTTTTTTGCCTTTGATATGGTTCTTTTCGATGTAAATGCGACTTGCCAGGGTAAAAAAGACCAACAACCGCCCAAATTCGACTTATTCAAGACCGGTAAAGGCAAGAAAAACTATGGGGTTATCTTTTGCCTTTTCATACGAAAGCATAAAACGAGACCTCTTTTCTTTGAAGATTTGTCTCATTTTACACGTTGTTGAAAAATTCTCTTGTTTTTGATAATATCTATAGTATGCTTGGTTCTTATATATTATCAAATGAACGTTGTCAGGTCCTATTGTTTATCGGGATGTTCTGTGCTTGAACTTCATTGGATGGGTAATTGTGGGTCTTGATCAGATGTTGGTTGTACTATTGCCATTAAACCCGGCGGCCAATTTTTTGGCCTGGGTAATCCAGGACTCCGGATCTATTTTTTGCCAATCATAGGCTTTCACAATCTCTTTAGCGCGCTCCGGGGGAACCTTAGATAACTCGGCAAAGGTCTTTATCCCCGCGTTGTTAAATCGTCTGGCAAAAGTTGGACCAATGCCATAGATTTTTTCCAGGCGATCTTCTACTCGACTGGCGCCGTTAAAAACTGCCGCAACTGCCGCTTCGGCAGCAGCCAGCCTGTTAATCTTTTGTTGGTCATCTGCCAGTTGAATGCGCAGTTGCTCAATCTCAGCTTCAGCGGCAACCAGCTTTTCTTGTATATGCTTGTAATCGGCCAACTCAGCCTTAAGTTGGCTGATTCTGATTTTGGTTCCGGCCAGCCTGGAAAGCAGTTGCTCCTGTTCAGTTGCTTTGGCCTTTAGTTGTTCTATTTCAACTTTGGCTTCAGCCAGTTTGCTGTGTGCCTGCTCATCATTGTGCTGCCCTACAAACTGCCCAACGATCCATTTAACCAACCAACCGGCAATCAGACCAATTATGATACCGGTAAAGAAGTTCATTGCTTTTTTCCTTTTCTATACTACTGTCGCGTCAAGCGAAATTTGATAGAAATTATTTTTGCGACATTCGGCGATTTACTCAGGAAAATAGCGTAAAATCCAAAAAATATTTCTATCATTTAGTGCTTGACACGACACTACATTGTCAACTTCAACAAAACTTGTGCGGGGAGGGCGCATACGGCCCTCCCTATGCCGGCGTCTACTTCTTGCCAAAAAAGCCGCCCAACCCGCCGGATAACAACTCACCGGCTGCTCCCGCTTCGGCGCCGCCCAATACCAAGTCAATTTGCCCCGCAATGGGTTCCGGTAATTTGTCTTTTAGGTAACCCGTCACCACTTCAACGGCCTGCTTAGACATCTCTTCAGAGAGACCTGTTTTTTCAGAAACCATCTTGACTAACTCATCCATTATTTAAATCTCCTTTACAATAATTGTGTTAATAATTTAGATAACAAAACGGTTGTGTACAACCTTTGTTGTTTGCCTCATACTCATTGTACTAAACAAACATTACAATTTACATTACGGCAGAAAAATGGCGCTTTATTTAGAAAATTCGCTTATCTTTGGTTAAAATCAGGGAATGGTTATAATTGATTTAATCATTTGGGGAAATATTTTGAGGGGTGGTTCAAAGGCATTTCAGTTTCAAACCAGAACCAAAAAGCTGAAACACAAAGACCTCAAAGAAAACACAAAGAACCCCAAAAATCTCTGTGGCCTTTGTGGAAAACCTTTGTGAACTTTGTGTTTAAATCTTTTACTGAATGCGCGGAAATCTGGTTGCTAACGCGCTAAACCACACGTATAGCAATAATTGTCATATCATCGTGGAGTTCTGCGTCGCCAACAAAGGCAAATATATCTTCTTTTAACTGCTCTAACGCCGCTTGGGCAGATATATTCTCGCCGCAGGCGGCCACAGATTGCTCCAGCCGGTCAAACCCAAAAATTTCCCGACGATTATTCATAGCCTCTACAATGCCGTCGCTGGACAAAATGACCAGGTCGCCGGGCAATAACTTATGATGAAACTCCCGATAGGGGGCATCCGGCACGGCGCCCATAGGTAAACCAGAGGCATAGATATAATCAATTTTTTGGCCGGAGCGATGCAATATGGGCCAAATTAAACCAGCGTTACTTACGCTGAACATCGCCCCGCCGGAGGAATGTTGTTCAACAGTGGCATAAAGCATAGCTGCATTTACGCTGCTTATGGTCATCTGCGGGTACAAGATGTTATTCATAGCCGTTAGCAGGGCTGCCGTATTGTGGCGGTAATGCCGAGCTTGGGCGCGCAGGGTGCTAATAGAAACAGCCATAAAAAGCGCCGCCGGTATCCCTTTGCCCGACACATCGCCAACGGCAATGCCTATGCGTTCGTCGTCAAACTCAACGTAGTGATAAAAATCGCCCCCCACTTCCTGAGCAGGTCGAGAAAAACTTACAATTTCCAGCCCGGATACTGCCGGGTCTTGAGAAGGCAGTAAACTTACCTGAATCTGACTGGCAATTTCCAGGTCGCGCTGAATACGAACCTGACCGGCCAACTGCTCATGCAACCGCGCATTTTGAAGCGCTACACCGGCTTGTCTGGCTAACATTTTTAACAGGTCAATATCTTCACGACTATAAAAACCTCCGGATTTCTTAGCCCCCAAACCATACAGGCCCAGCATTTCCTCTCCCGAAAGCAGCGGCACGCAAATCCATAACCCGGCCTGTTGCATACCATCCAACGGGGCCGGACGAACAGGAACATCTCTGCCTGGGTCATACAACCTAACAGAACGCCCTTGCTTTAACCTTTGATATTCTTCGCTGCTTTTGGGCGGGGCGGCATTAAACAAGACCTGTCCCCGGCGTAAATTAAGCTCTTCAGGGATTGTCTCAGTGAGTAACTTGAGCAGTTGGTCAAACAAAAGGCTGGTGGATAACGCCTGGCTTAGATTGGTCATAAGTCGAGGATAATTAAGCCTGTTGCGGAAAAAGATGCGGTCAATTGCGCGTTGAAGGTAGTTGCGGGCCGGCGTAAACAGCGCCGCCACCCCCAGGGCAGATAAAAAAAAGGGAGCGATATTGTCGCCGGTCTGGCTGCCGCCAATCGTAGACGTTCCCAATATGGCTATGAGCAAAGAGACAAGGGCCAGATATACCATGCCCAGTAAAACAGTTAATCCTCCATACAGCAGGCTGGCCTTGATAATAAGGTCGATATCCCACAAGCGATATCGCAGAATAGCCACCGCAAATGAAAGGGGAATAAAAAGAAGAAGCAAGCTGGATAACTCTGTGGGTAACAGCTTATAACCCAACAATACATAGGTTAGATCAGACAGAAGCAAACTTGGCACGGCCGACATTATCCCTCCCCAGGCTATCCAGCGCATTTGGTTTTTAGAGACAATATCCTGGGCAGTTACATAAGAGTGGGCCAAAAAGAGACACGTCAGCAAAAGAAAGAAAATATAAATTTTCTTGCTTGGCGAGTAGGCCATAGCATGACGAACTTGCAAATTTCCTTCAACATTCACCATAACCCATAGGGTGACAATGGGATTGAGGGAATGGATAATTGGCGGTAAGTATGGCCTTTGTTGCAGCCACGCTTTGGGGCGGGGAAAAAGCAAACTAAAGTGCAGGATATAACTATAGGCAAACCAGCGAGTCAACAAGCGTAGCGGAATAAAGAGCCATAATACGCTCCAGGCCCACTCTGCGCCAAACACCAACACTATTTCATTTTGCTCAATCAGAGACATCAGGGCCATTATTAACACGGCTATACGTTCTACCGCAGCGCCCTTGCTCTCTTTAAGAATAACAACCCCTGCAATCAAAAATGCATACCCAACCAACAGGTGAGTAAACAATAAACGCCCTGCCGCGCCGCCTGGTCGCCGCTTAAGCGGTACGGTTAAAGCTACTGTTTCTGTGTTGCGTTGAATAGTCATTTGGGTGGTAGGAGAAGGCTGGTTAATGCGTTGAATAAGGCCGGGCAGCGTTTGCCAGCTTTGAGCCAACCACCAATCTAAATCTTGCCCCTGTATTTGTAATATAACATCTTCTTCCTGCAACCCTGCCGTATCCTGATCTGCAAACGCGGCGCTTAATACTCGCACAGGACCCTGACGCACCCACACTGTGGCTCCATCTACCGGCACAAACAGATACACAAATATGTTGAACAAATTAAACAAGAATACGCCAAACAACAAAACCCACAGCGATAATACTATGCCGCGGTCTATCCATTGCGTTGTATTTTTGGCGTTCAATTGATTATGGAGCACGGGATTCTCTACTTGCAACTATTTGAGTATTATCCCATTAATTTGGGGGTAA
Source organism: Chloroflexota bacterium (assembly GCA_024277275.1). Classification (GTDB taxonomy): domain Bacteria; phylum Chloroflexota; class Anaerolineae; order 4572-78; family J111; genus JAJRVO01. The sequence goes on along the minus strand of JAJRVO010000687.1, from coordinate 5,324 downwards.
CAGGGGAATGCAGATTGCGGCAATGTTCACATTGCACTGCACTCCGTCCCCGATTATTGAGAAGTTACCTACTTGAGTCTTATTTTATAGAGAATGTAAAAATTTTACCAGCTAATACCCTGCTTGTTGCCAAAACCGGGCTTTTCTTGTTCCCAAACCCCAGGTTGAAGACGAAAATGGATGACGATAGCTTGAATCTCTAACATTATGACAATACCTTCATTGTATAACATAATATTTTATGTTATAATTCAGAAGATAATAAGTGGAGGCAAACCATGCCCGACTCTGCATTAGTGTCTGAAAAAATAACTTTACGAAGAAAAATTTTAGGCGTAAGAATCCGCCATGCGCGTACCAGGGCCGGACTCAACTTAAGAGAAGTTGGGGAAGCTTTGGGGATTTCAACAGACTTAGCGTCTGACATTGAATTTGGCCGGCGCGATGTCACCTTGCCGCAGTTAGAGGTTATGGCCTTAATCTTTAACGTTCCGGTTATTTACTTTTGGTCTGATGACTCTATTGAGGAACCAGACCTCAATTTTCCAACCCAGGAAGCCATTGCCATACGCCAGCGCATTATTGGGGCGTTGCTGCGTCAAGCCCGGACTGAAGCGGGTCGCACTCAAGAAGACCTGGCCAACGTACTGGGCGTATCAGCCGGTAAAATCTCTAATTATGAGTTTGGTAAAACAGAAATCCCCTTGCAAGATTTAGAAACCGTAACAGATATTCTTAACGTTTCTTTAAGTTACTTTCTGGACGAAGGGATTGCCGCCTCCGATCAACCTTCTCAGCAAGCCCCCACTCTGGATGAGATAACGGATTATTCCGAATTACCAAAAGAGGTGCGAGAGTTTCTATCAAATCCGGCTAACTTGCTTTATATTAAAATTGCTATGAAACTCAGTGAACTTTCTGCCGAAACGCTTCGCGCTCTGGCCGAAGGGCTTTTGGAAGTTACTTACTAGAAAGTCACATGGCTGAACAACCTTCGCTGCAACACTCATCGATTTTACCCAGGCAACCTAAACCTTCTATCATTGACGATCTGTTTGACCTGACAGCTTCTCGTGATTTGGATGATATGCTGGGCAAGGCGCTAAGAATGACCATCCGAATTATGGGCGCCGAAGCCGGGTCAATTCTGTTTCAAGCCCAACCTCCCAGAACAATTCAATCTGGCGCTTTTCGACAAGAAGCAGTGGCCCGTGTTGAACAATGGGAAGAGGTTATTAGCAAACGGTTGCAAGAAACGGATTGGAATATTTCCGCCCCTGCTTCGCTCCCAATTTCTGTGGTAACATTGGCCAGTAACAGACTGGTGCTGGTAAACGTGCCGTTGCTACGGGATACAAAGGTTGTTGGCTCCTTAAGTATTGTCTTGCCGCCCGGCAGCAAACTGGACGAAAATCAGCGCAGCCTGGTGACGCGAATAGCCAAAGGTTTGGGACAAATAGCCTCGCTTATTGCAGACCTGGAGTTGGCCCATCGGCGTTTACATCAATTTAGCGTTTTTTACGATGTAGGACAAGCCCTGGTTACAACGTTTGATATTGGCAAGCTGCTGGTAGAAGTTATGGAATTGGCAACCAATCTTATTGATGCCGGGGCCGCCTCGATTATGTTGATTGACGAGGAACGGGATGAACTGGTGTTCAAAGTTAGCCACGGCGGCAGCAACCAGGTCTTGCGCCAGCAGCGTATTCCCTTAGATGAAGGCATTGCCGGTTGGGTTGCCCGGCATGGCCGACCCGTGATTGCCAACAATGCCCGGTCTGACACTCGTTTTAGTCATCGGGTTGATGTGCGAACCGGTTTTTTAACGCAATCTATAGCCGCTGTACCGTTAGAATTTAAGGGGCGTATTATTGGCGTAATGGAAGCGCTCAACAAATATTCCGGTTTGGGTTTTAATCAGGAAGATGTAAAACTGATGACTTCTATTGCTACCCAGGCCGCCATTGCCATTGAAAATGCCCGCCTTTACGAGCAACTGCGCCAGGAGCGCGATCATATTGTTAGGGTACAAGAAGATTCCCGTCAAGAGTTGGCGCATAGTCTAAAAACTGGCCCAATACAACTTTTATCTGCTATCAGTATGGGGCTTGATCATTTGGAACGTTTGAGCGGTACGGCCAACCCGGAGGTTGTGCAAAATGAAATTGGGGCCTTGCGCAATCTGGTTTACCAGGCTACCCGTGATGCTCATAATATGTTGTTTGAGCTTTTGCCTGTAATTTTAGAAGTTCGAGGGTTAGCGATGGCATGCGAGCAATATGTTAACCAACTGCGCCGAACTGAGAAATTTACCGTTCATTTCAACAGTATCCCGGAGAAAGTAAACTTTAGTTCAAAAGTTGCCGGTACTATTTTCGCTATTATTCGGGAAGCCATCGATAACATTACATGTCATGCTAACGCCGAAAACGTATGGTTATCGCTTGGGGTTAAGCGCAATCGTTTTATTGTAACCATTCGGGATGACGGGCAAGGTTTTGATATTAACAAAGCCGATGATACGTCTGGCGCGCAGGGCGCTTTTGGTATCTTAAGTATGCGTGAGCGCGCGGCTTCAATTCAAGCGGAGCTACGCATTGAGTCTAGAAGCAAAGCGCCTGATCAGGGCACTATTGTACAGCTAATAATGCCGTGGACTCCTAAAAATATAAATGCTGTACTCCAATAAGGGATAAGGTAGAATGTCTAGCCCGCTTGCAAAAAAATTACACAAAGAAGGCGTTGCTCTATTTCGCAAAGGTAAGCTTGACGCAGCGCTGCAAAAATTTAACAATGCTCTGCAAGAGGCAGAGGGTGGCTCTCGCTCTATGGCGGAAATCTATAATGACCTGGGCGTTGTTCACACCCAACTTGAAGATTATTCCGCCGCTCACCAGGCCCTTGATGAAGCAATGGACAAATTTACAGCCTTAGAAGATAAAAAAGGGCAGGCCCAAACCCTGGGCAATCGGGCCGCTGTTTATGAGGCCGAAGGCTTGGTGGACCAGGCGGTTAGCGCCTACAAAGAGTCTGCCACAATGCTTGAAGAAGTGGGCGAGAACGATATGGCGATGTATGTTTGGCAGGCCGTGAGTCGATTGCGTATGAAGCAAGGCCAATATATTGCCGCTATTGGCGCTTATGAAGAAGGCGTGGAGAACATGCCTAAAAGATCATTTAAGCGCAAAGTTCTTGAGCAGATATTAAAAGCGCCCGGCAGCCTGCTGGGCAGTCCGGGCAAAAGGGATGAACCGGATCAAGATGAATAGTTAAGGAATCATCTAAAAATAAGTTCCTGCAAAAGGAGTCAAAAAGTGCACTTTTTGACTCCTAAAACGGGAAGTTATTTTTGGACGGTCACTATAGTATTACCTCGCAACATTTGCGTTATCCGCGAGAATCATTTGTTCATTGTTAATTGCTCATTGTTAATTTGCGGCTTGCCGCGCTATGTGTTGGCAGAAAGGGAGAAATTATGATGAAAAGATATACTAAAGGTCTTATACAACTCTCTCTTGCCCTACTAATTACATTAATCCTGGGAGGGGTAATTACCCAAGCCGATACCAGGCCGCGTTTGCGAATTGTGCATGCAGCGCCTGGGATATCAAATATAGATGTGTACATAAACGACACGCTATTTTTTGACAACATATTCTACAGGTATATCTCGGATTACGCCCCCATTAAATCCGGCGAGCAAACCGTACGAGTACGACCGGCCGGGGCAAGCCCCAGAGACGATACGTTAATTGAGGTTGGCGCTTCGTATAACGAGAATCAGGATTACACCCTAATAGCCGCAGGTAGACAAGGGGATATTAGATATTGGCAGCTTGATAACGATGACAACAAAAACCTGCCGGGCGCCGGCACATCCAAAGTCAGGATAGTCCATGCGTCACTCGACACCCCCTCAACAGAATTTTGTCTGGCCGATGTTTGCAATACCTTGGCATTTAAAGAACAGACCGACTACTTCCGGCTGGACCCCGGCGCGTATACGCCCCTGGTGCGACTTAACGGCACCGACCTCACCCGCATCGAAATTCCGCCGTTGATACTGCAAGATAACAGTATCCACACCATTTTCCTGGTTGGGCAATCGCAAGGCCGGCCGGGACTCCAACTTTTATACACGTTTGACGCGGGCGATGCGCCAGACCCCTACCCGCAGCCAACTTACCATCCCGGCGATGGGCCAAATGTCTATCCACCCCCGGCCTATCCGCCCGTAACAGGCGCATTTTTGTCTCCCAAACTCTTGGGGCTAATTGCAGGAGTTGTCCTGATAGTAGCGGGAGGAATAGGCTTCTGGATGATACGGTCTCGGAAGTGAGTACCCCTAGATGGATTGCCTGAACCTAACCTGGACAAGCCAGAACCAAACAGGCGGGAAGTAGGAAGTGCGAAGGCTTTGCGTTCGACGGAGTAAGAAGTAAGGGAAAATTCTCTACTCCCTACTTCCTACTCCCTACTTCCCGGATAACCTAAATTTTCTTGCCCAAAAAGCAAGGACTCAAGTGTTAAGATACTAACACCCTGATTGAGTTATGGAAAAAATAAATTTTAACCGGCATATCATTCAACGGATTGGATTTTTAATTGGATTGGCGACTCTGTTTTTGGGGATATCAGCCTGTAGCGTAGTTAAGGTTGTTCCTTATACGCCAACTCCAAATTCTGCGGCAATGCCCCAGTCGCCAACCAACCAAACGGCAACAACAGAAGGCCCTCCCAAACGGATTGTGGCCCAGGCAATTGACCTGGATGCGCCGATAGTAGAGATGGGGTGGCGCGTTGTAGAACAATGGGGACAACCTGTTAGCCAATGGGATATGCCGGATAGTGGCGCGGCATGGCATCTTAATTCGTCTCTACCGGGTAGAGGCAGTAATATTGTTATCTCTGGCCATAATGAAAGCACAGGCGACCACGTTTTTGCCGAATTAGAAGAGTTGCAAATAGGCGATGAGATAACGCTTTGGAACGATAACCAGGAATCTTTTGTTTACCAGCTTGTCGAAAAAAACATTATCAGAACGCTTGCAGCCTCACAAGAGGCCCAAAACTATCTGCAAACAGCGACAGAGCCAACAGCCACAGAACGCTTAACCCTTATTACTTGCTGGCCTCGCTGGACCAATACCCACCGCCTGATTGTTATTGCTGAACCAATATCGGTAATCAGTAGTCAGTAATCAGTAGTCAGTAATCAGTAGTCAGTAATCAGTAGTCAGTAATCAGTAGTCAGTAATCAGTAGTCAGTAATCAGTAGTCAGTAATCAGTAGTCAGTAATCAGTAGTCAGTAATCAGTAGTCAG
>JAJRVO010000686.1 GCA_024277275.1 Chloroflexota bacterium | reverse complement strand
TATCATGTATGTCCAGAGCATAGGACGGGGCGAGGTTCAAGCCGATGTTGGTTTAGAGAGGCAAGAGTTGCCCCCGGCTAAACTAAGCTGTGGCGCAGATTCGTCCGCAACGCCGCGCACAGATTGTGGCGGTAACTAAATGATTTTCATTCTCGTTCCCAAATTTTGGTCTGGGAACGAGATAGGCGCGATTTTCGTTCACGCTTGTCCCAAACTGAAGTTTGAGAACAAGGTGTAACCAGGGAGATAGATTTATGTTAAATGTTACACGTCGAGATTTTATAAAAGCTACCAGCGGTCTTACCGCCGCAGCCGCCGTAGGCGCTGTTTTGGGCCGGTCGGGCAAAGACCTGGAACAACTTCATGCCGCCGTACCCGGCTACGATGTTATGCACGAGGAACACGTTGTCCCTTCAGTGTGTTTAATGTGCCCCAGCGGATGCGGTCTGTGGGCGCGTGTGGTTAACGGGCGACTGGTCAAGCTAGAAGGCAGCCCGCTTCATCCCATTAACCAGGGCGGTCTGTGTCCTAAAGGACAGGCCGCGCCGGAATTGCTCTACAACCCCGACCGCATTCAAACCCCACTCCGCCGGGTGGGTAGGCGCGGCGAAGGCGAATGGGAACCTATAGACTGGGAAACTGCTATGGCTATGGCCGCCCAACCGCTTATGGCGTTGCGCGAATCTGAAAAACCGGAGCGTTTTGCCTTTTTATACGGCGAGACACGGGGGCAGATGCGCGACCTGATTACATTTTTTACCAATGTTATTGGCTCGCCCAACGCCGTTTCTCACGACAGCTTAAATATTGAAGCCTCAAAACTGGCTCACCTGGTAACTCAGGGCATCCACGATTTGATGGCCTATGATCTGGAAAACACCAGCTTTGTGCTTTCTTTTGGAGCCAGCTTGCTTGAAGCGGGCCGGTCTGTGCAACGTTTTGCCGGCGGTCACTCTTACTTGCGGCGAGGGCGACCCGAACGCGGCAAGGTGGTCATTGTTGACCCGCGGATGGGTGTTAGCGGGGCCAAAGCCGATGAGTGGCTCCCCATTAAGCCCGGCACCGACGCCGCCCTGGCTTTGGGTATAGCCCACGTGATGATTTCTTCTAACCTGGTCGACCGCGATTTTGTAGAAAACTACGCCTTTGGTTACGCCGATTGGGAAGACGAAGCCGGGGTACAGCGCAAAGGCTTTAAGACCCTGGTATTAGAAAATTACGACCCGGCGACCGTGTCCGAGATTACCGGCATATCGGCCGGCGATATTGCCCGCCTGGCCGGCGAGTTTGCCACTAACCACCCCTCGGTGGCGGTGATGCCCGGTAAGGGCGGGTTGCTAAACGGCAGCGTCAACGGGTTGTATACGGCTATGGCCATCCACGCGCTTAACGCACTGGCGGGCAGCATCGAGGTTCCGGGCGGCGTGCTGGTTCAACGCTACCCCGCTTGTTCTCCCTGGCCGGAACTGCCCCCCGATACCCTGGCCGAAAAAGGTCGCCAGTTTGAGCGAGTAGACGGCGCGGGCAGCGCTTTCCCGCTGGCCCACCACGCCTATCAGGCCGTGCCTGACCGTATTCTTGAAGGCTACCCTGTAGACGTACTTTTCCTTTACGATGCCAACCCGATGTTTGAGTGCCCCAACGGCGGGCAGCGCTGGGCAGAAGCCTTTGAGCAGATAGATTTTATTGTTTCCTTTAGCAGTTTTCTGGACGAAACGGCCCAATACGCCGACCTGATTTTACCGGACCACACCTTCCTGGAGCGCTGGCAAGATGATTTTATGGAAGGATTGGGCTATCCCGGCGTCGCCCTTAGACAACCCGTGGTTGAGCCGGTGTACAACACCCGCAACGCCGGCGACGTACTGATTGACCTGGCTAAACGAATAGGTGAAGGCGGATGGGTTGGACACGCCTTTCAATGGGAGAACTTTAAGGAGTTATTACAAGCTCGACTTGAAGGCTCCGGTATGGCTTGGGACACCCTGACCAATTTGGGGCTGTGGATTGAGCCGCCTTACACGTATGCCAAACGGGGCAGCGACCCCTGGGTAAACGAGGTTGTAGGGCGAGATCGTCAGCACGCTCCCAGAGACGGGTATTTCGACTTCTTTAGCCGGGAGTTGCACTGCATTCTCCAGGGCGCCGACGAAGCCACGCTACGGAGTTTTGGCATTCAGGCCAGGGGAGACGACATCTTTTTGCCTCACTACGAGCCGGTAAGCTTCCAGGACGATGAACACGAGTACCCATTTATGTTAAACGTAGTCACCCTGATGAGTTTGGGGCCGTACAGCGCCAACGCCAACCTGCCCACGCTTCAGGAAATCAGCGGTATGCCCGTCAATGAAACCTGGGACGGCTGGTTGGAGATGAACACAGAAACGGGCCACCACATGGGCCTGCACGATAAAGAGCCGGTCCGGGTAGAAAGCCACTTTGGCAAGGTCCAAACCAAAGTTAGGCTGATACCCGGCGCGCGTCCCGACGTGGTAAATATGCCCTATAACCAGGGACACCGGGCCGTTGGCCGCTGGGCCAAAGACCGGGGCGCAAACGGCCTTGAACTTATGGGACCAGGCACAGAACCGCTCACCGGCCTGGCCGCGTTCACCAACACCCGAGTAAAAGTGTACAAAGCGCATGAAGCCGAAACCTCAACTCAAGGCGTAAATTTAGGACGACATGGATAGAAAGGTATCCAGGCTTAAGCCCTTAGGAATCGGGATTAAATAACTGTCTCATTTCAGAGCGCAGTAAATGGTAATTAGTAATTAGGGATTGGCTTAATAACCAATTACCATTTACCAATTACAACGTTGAGGGACAGTTATTTAATTCTCATTACTTAGCAGTTGAGTCCTTGCTTTTTGGGCAAGAAAATTCTGATTATCCGGGAAGTAGGGAGTAAGAAGTAAGGAGTAAGGGTTTTTTCCCTACTTCCTACTCCCTACTTCTTACTTCCTCACCTGTTTGGTTCTGGCTTGT
>JAJRVO010000685.1 GCA_024277275.1 Chloroflexota bacterium | reverse complement strand
TTTCTTAAAGACCGCAGAGGTTTTTTGCGAGATATTTTCAAGCGAATTTGCCTCGATTATGACCCTGACTTACAGTTAAAATGGGCTTTAGAAACCTCTGCGGTCTGGCCCACACGATTTAAGAAACACGCTCTAAGGTTGCCAATGGCCGGATCGTCAATAAATACATCCCCGCCAAAATCCCCTTGATGGCAATCTATACACCCCCGGGTAATTGCAACATGTTGTCCCCGTGCAATGGCTTCTTCATCGGCAGGAATATCGACGGATTCAACGGTTATATCGTAACTGGCATTAATCCGCGAGTTGCTGACAATGAAGACCACTACTATGGCGATAATTACGACCCCAATCAAAGCCGCTAACAAAATACCGATCCATTTTAATGCTTTTTTCATAAGATTTATCCTCTCTTGGCGGTATGAACGCCACAGCTATTAATAGGCCTCCTCTCGATGGAACATCAGCCTATGAGTATCTTCTCAAAATGTAGGGGCGTACCCCTGCGGTCGTCCCGTGGGGCAGGCGCTAGACCGTGCCCTTACCCCGGATTATTGAGATGATACACTTATGAGATTAAACAATAGCATTATTTTGCCATTAAAACTTTAAATCCGGGTGAAAATTTGCGGTGAGAAAAGCAAAAATGAGTCGATTAACAACCCAATAAAAAAACACCCTAATCGATTGAGCGGTCAGAGTGTTTCTCTATACCTTCACAAAGGTAAATAATTGTTTTGAGACCGGGATGAGGTAGCTGTTGCTCTACCAGGCTTCTATTGTGAGTTAAGCCGAGTCAAGACTTGGGGGATAATTTGATCCAAGAGGTCATTGTATTCGGTGGTGCCAAGTTTGGCAATAACACCCGATTTAATACGTTGAACCAGTTCAGAGTTAATCGAGCCGGCAGATTTTTTAGAGAATGAGGCTGTTTTAGCGGCGATGATAGCCGGGGGAGGCAGGTGGGCGTCAGATTTCCTGAGGGGACGCCCTGCCTGACCTGTTTGCTCTGTAACCGCATTCAATTGTATCCCCAAATCCAGAGCCTTTTCACGCCCCAGGTCGGTCAAGACAACATCATCAGTCACAACAATTTCGGTCACACCGGCCCTATGCAGGTCTTGAACGTCTCGCTCGGTGTAAAATGTCTTCATAGCATTCTCTCCCGCAGTGATACGTGATACATGATGCGTAATGCGTGACAAGACTCTTCACGCATCACACCTCACGCACTGCGCCCTTCAATGTTCTCAATGGCCGCCACGGCTGCCGCTTTAGCCGCCACCATCTCAGACTCCGTGCCGCACATCCACATTCGGCCAAAACGGCCTACAGAAGCGACGTGAATCAATTTGATGTTGGCCTTCTTTTCGGCTTCGTTGGCGGCAATGTTGATGTACGCTGCCGGGGCAACTTCAAGAACCAGCAGCGTCTCACCGGCCACCAGCATCGAACCGCGCCGGAAGCGGTTAAGTAACTGAGCCTGGTAGGGGTCTACATTGGTAATAAGCTGCACCGAGGCCACATGGGGTTTGATTCGATCAGTTTCCTGCAACCCAAGTCGTTGCAATACCATCTCGCCGGCCTGCAACACCGCCTGCTGCGAGTGAGAGTGAATCTCGAACATGCCAAACTCACGTTCAACAAGCTGCGCGCCCGGTCTGGACTCGGTGGCTTTGACGGCAACATCAACCATACGGAAAACTTCATTGCCGGGGGCCATTTCCAGATACAAAGAGGCCATCCCCTCAACCATTAAGTCACCCTGAGTAACGGTCCCCACAAAGGCGGCATACTGGGGTTGAGTTCGGTCCAGATAACAATAAACACGTAATTGAAATTCGCTGTTAGCCATATTTATTTTGCCTCATAAAATTCTAAAATATGATTTGACTATAGTGATTGTAAGGCGAAAAATCAGAGATCTTAATCTATAGTAAAATCTATTCTCAGTTCCCGCAAATTGATAATTGCACCTGCGCGTCTCAAAAAATCCATCCCTAAAATCCCATTAATCTCAAAACCATAATCCATACCGCCAATTTCTACGTCAAAATCGGATACATTTTGTTCTCCAAGCCGGAGACGATCAATTTTACGGGCGAAGACAACTTCAGTTCCGCCCACGCCACGAATAGTAAACAGGAGATCCTCCGGTGACGGGATAATATAAACCAAAGCCATAACATCGGCCGAGAATATAGTGGTGGCCGAACCTGTGTCTATAAGAACATCAGAAATATTGACACTTTCTCCTATGAAACCAATGAACAATTAACAATGAGCAATGAGCAATGAACAAAAATCACCCCTGCACCGCTGCACCCTTGCACCCCTGCTGTTGGGTTTCATCAGGTGCGTGTGAAGCCCCGCTTCATAGGCGGCTCCTTGATGTATCACCGTGACTGTAGCAAACGGGAGATCATTCTTTAACTCTAATTGCATTGCTTCCTCTCCGAATGCCAACCCACCGTCGCTCTTGAATATTTAGTTTCTCGCGGCTAGTGTGGACAAAGTAAAACTCACGCAGGGGAAATTGCTGGTGAAGCCGGCGATAAACCTGCATTGCCGCCTGACCATCCGAACACGTTTCAATCACTGCAATGCGATCAAGCTGACGTTGATTGTCAGAGGTTGTATGGGCTTCTAATGCTTCTATAACCAACCATTGGACAGGATAAAGTTTCCGCACTTCTTGCCAAATCATTTTTTGGTCTCCTCTATAATGCTATCAAAACCTATAAAAGAGAAAATAAAATCCGTTCTATTTCTCAACTTGCAAAACCCTGTCAAAGTCTTTGTCCTATTCCCTAACCTGGACAAGCCAGAACCAAACAGGCGGGAAGTAGGAAGTGCGAAGGCTTTGCGTTCGACGGAGTAAGAAGTAAGGGAAAATTCTCTACTCCCTACTTCCTACTCCCTACTCCCCGGATAACCTAAATTTTCTTGCCCAAAAAG
>JAJRVO010000684.1 GCA_024277275.1 Chloroflexota bacterium | reverse complement strand
CTCCTTCGTTCAGCGGTTAGTTTAGGGCAATAGGTTGTGGCGTAGAGGTGGGAGTAGGGGTGTCGGTGGGTGGGGGCGTGTTGGTGGGGGTAGGCGTGACAGTTGGCGGCGTAGCCACAACCGTCAGACAAACGGAGGCGGAACTCCCGTTATCTGTAGTGAAGGACGCGTTTAGAGCGTTGGTATCTAATATGTTCACATCCGGGTAGTCGCCGTAATCAAAAGTGGTCGTATCGCTGATGACCACAGAACTGATATCCAGCAAGTCCAGGGTGACAGGGTTGGTGATGGTTAAGGACACGTCTAGCCCCATAGGGCTATTGTATACTATGCTGCTGTCCGGATATTGAATTTGAATGTGGTCAATTGTGGGCGCGCTGTCAACAATGGCAAAGTTGATGGTATATGTCCAGGCATTTGTGCCGTCATCCGCCACAACTTTTAATACATCCCCATCATCTATGCCGCTAAAAGTATCCAGGGTAAAGGTGTCGACAATATTGCTGCCGGGGATGTTGATTTGCGTGTGGGAAGAGCTGCAATTAACAGGCGTTGCCGTTGGCGTTGGCGTATCAGTGCCAAGGGGGCTGCCGCCGCCACCACCGCCGCCACCGCCACCGCCGGTGCCGCCGGTGCCGCCGGTGCCGTCTAGCAGTGTATAAACATAAGAGCCTGGCGTGGGGTTAAAAGATTCGTTTTGCATTACTGCCCGGCCGGCCACATGCACAACATCGCCCAGTATATTGCCGATGATGGGGGTTAATAGAGGCACGTTATAGTGCACGGTAACGGTGATGGTATCGGTAATGCCTACTCCATGAGGAACGCCGCCATTGGCCGGCTCCAGAACCACATCATAGTAATAGCCCAGGTCGGCTCGAGGCTCCCGGGCCGGTATATCCGCATCCGGCCTGACCCGGGCCAATCCAATAGCCGCGTTATGGGTGGTGGTGATGATAGAGCTGGGACGAGAGGCCCATACATCGTCATCGGTGCCGGGGACGCCGTCCGGTCCCTCGTCCAGGAGAATAAACTGACCCGTCACGGCGTAGCGAGCGCCTGTGCGGGCGGCGTGCTGCACCGTAATATAGGCTTGCAGAATACGGGCAAATTCAACGATGCCCAATAGCACCAGCAATAATAGAGGTAGTATCAAGGCAAACTCAGTTAAACTCTGGCCACGCGGCTTCCATAACCGCAAGATGTTCCATTTATTGGCGGTTTTGATTTTGCCGGGGGTTTTGTTAGATTCCGTCATCTTGATTACCATTGAAATCGGCAAGATTGTCCCCCTTATTTGTTAGGGGATTGTGTTCTTGCTTTCTCTTAGGGCCTGCTCCGGGCGCAGGACAGTTGAATAGAATTTGATTTCTTAATTCGATGATGGCGCGTCGAATTTCGTCTAACTCTTCTTGATGCACCCTTCGACAAGATTCCAGACGTTGCTCCAAGCGCAAAAGAGTATATGCATTCTCGGTCATTTTTCCCCCAAAAACCTCTTTATTTATACTTTGAACTTACTTTAACACAGCTTTATACGAAAGTGAATATGTGAAAGTATCAAATTCAATAGTCAAAAGGATAGCAAAGTTATAATTACTGCTTGTATCCTTACCTACTGCGCTTTCACCACCACGTCAGCAGCCAGTACCTTTCCAAAGGCGGTATCCGCCCACACCCGAATATGGTATAACCCTGCCCGACCTTTGTTATTTAGGGTAATGCTTTGTTCAAACCGTCCCTGGCTGTCTACCATAAGCGGTATAGCCTTGTAGGTTTTGGCTGCGGATGAATAGGCGCCGGCTACTTTTAACTCGGACGCCGTCATTGGTTTTGGCAATGGTTCGTAAGCCAGATTGAGCAGAGGTTTTGAAGCAGAGTTTTCTAATTTACCAACTATGGTAATAGTATCATCCGGGGAAACCTGGCGGGGAAATGGTTGAAGGGTCACGTACCGGTCTACAAATTCCTGAGTGATAGTTAGCCAACCATTGGCCGGCTCATAGGCAAGGCCAATGCCCACATGGGTATGTTCTGCCGCCAGGATATTGCTGCGATGTATTGGACTTTCCATCAATAATTGTTGAGCGTGACGAATGAGTTCTTGCCATTGTTCCGGCGAGGTTGGACCGGCCCCAAAGCGAAGCTGATGGACATAAGCATTTTCCCGAACGGCATCTAACCCGCCGGCTAAAGCATAGCGGTAATCAGGCCCGTAGCCGGTCAGGTTGTGGTGGTTCAGGTAGCCGGAACGCGCCATTTCTCCGGCATGGCGCAGGCCGGCTGTGGCGGCAGTGTTATTCCAGGCCAGTTCAGGCAGGCCGTTGGCCCGCCGGTCATTATTGATCAACGTGAGCATAAATTGCTGGAGAGCCGGAATATTGGGGTGCAAAGATGTAGCAGGCGCTGTTGGGTTTTTAACTGTACTTGAGCGTGCCAGGGCGGACGTATCTATAAATATTGATCCTACCGCAGCCGAGGTTGAGGCAACTTTTGCAACCATAGGGGAAATAGTTGACCGGCCTGTAGTAGTCGCTGCCGGTGGGGTTAGAATAAGGTTTGACAAGGGCCGTATCATCACCAGCGCCCCAATAAGCAACAGCAATCCGCCGCCCCAGGCAGTGAGAGTAATCCAAAGGTGTAGTTGTGTTGCCAACCTTGAATGATGCCGGCCAAATTGCAGGCGTTTGTTGTCTGTTAACCTTGTAGCTGGATAATTACACAATGAGAGATGTTGTTTGTTCATTAATATGGGTCCATACTATCATCACTACTTGACCAGGTTAAACATACTCTAACACAGTTTCAAGCAAGAATGAATATGTCAAAGTATTAAATTCTATAGCCAAAAGAATAATGAAAATTACCAGAAAAGCGTGCAACTAACTTGACAACACAGAATTCTTGTATACCTTGTCTGTGAATAATTGTGTTGATTGAAGGTGTTAAGACCATGAGACAGGATGAGAAAGCGTTGATAGAATCACTCCACCGGGGAGACCGGTGCGCTTGCGATGATTTAGTTCGACGTTTTGCAAACCAGATTTATAATATTGCTTTGCGCCTGACAAAGCACCCTAACGAAGCCGAGGAAATCTTGCAGGAAACGTTTATCAAAGCCTGCCGTGGAATTGAGGATTTTGAAGGGCGGTCCAGCCTGGGCACCTGGCTCTATCGGATAGTCACCAACAACAGTTTAATGTATTTGCGCCGCCGTCAAACGCCCACCGTTTCGCTGGATATACCGTCCGAGGATGATGACGGCGAGTCTGAACCATCCCAGTTTCACGATTGGCGCTGGGAGCCGGAGTCTGCCACTTTAAGCGATGAGTTAAACCAGATAATGGCCCAAGCTGTCTACTCGCTACCCGACACGTTGCGCTCTGCCTTTGTTTTGCGTGATTTGGAAGGATACTCCACAAAAGAAGCGGCTGAAGCGCTGGATATATCGCCGGCCAACCTTAAGGTGCGTTTACACCGGGCGCGGTTATTGCTGCGCAAGCGTCTGGCAGCCTACTTTAGTGAGCAAGCGGATAACCAGGAAAAAAGTTAATGTCCAGTTTTTTGTAACCTTTTTGCAAAAATTGCATCTAATCTAGTAGCGACCAAAGTTATCATTAACTTATACTCGTTCCAATTAATAAAAATCAGGGAGAATGGGGAACATCTCCCCGCCTTCAAATACTATTTTCAGGAAAGGTAATATCAGGTTATGCCAATTTATGAATATGTTTGTCAGGATTGCAATAAAAAGTACGATAAATTTATCCGTTCACTAACGGCCAAGGTTGAACTAAAATGTCCCAAGTGTGGAAGCCCCCGAGGGGAGAAGGCCCTGTCGGCTTTTAGCGCCCGCAGCGCCGGAAGTTTATCCGTTGGAGGAACTGCCGGCAGCAGCGCGGCTGCCTGCGGCCCGGCGGGGTGAGGCATTTGGTAATTGAAGACCGTGAGTCTTCAATAATGAAATAACTTACAAAAAGGACGGTGAACTTGTTCACCGTCCTTTTTGTTTGCCGGGACGCAACTGTTGATTCCTTTAT
>JAJRVO010000683.1 GCA_024277275.1 Chloroflexota bacterium | reverse complement strand
TGTTTCTTAAAGACCGCAGAGGTTTTTTGCGAGATATTTTCAAGCGAATTTGCCTTGATTATGACCCTGACTTACAGTTAAAATGGGCTTTAGAAACCTCTGCGGTCTGGCCCACACGATTTAAGAAACACGCTCTTAGAGGCTGTTTAAAAAGGTTGGGTCAGTCTAAAAATGGCCTGTTTGCCTCATTCCCAGGGCTGTTCAGTTCTCACCAATCGCCGATGATTTTACCGCCAAGGACGCCAAGATCGCCAAGATTTTTATAAATTCTTTGCGTCCTTGGCGATCTTGGCGGTTTAAAAATTATGCCACGCCTTAGAACTGAACAGCCCTGGCCTCATTCCCAAACTGGGTTTGGAAACGAGAAAATCAACGCCAAAATGAACAACTTCGCACTTTTTAGAGAGGAGCATCTAAAAGCACGAAGTTGCTCTTGAAGTTAAGTATACTTGAAATAAGGACAACTGTGGGTCAAGAAAACAGGGAAAAGGGTCAAGAAAACATCAAGAAATGTGAGGGAAATAAGGGGGCAGGGGGGCAGGGGAGCGGTCAAACCTCGGTGCGGAGCCGGTAGCCTACGCCCGGCTCGGTGAGGATGTATTGGGGGCGGGCCGGGTCGGGCTCAATCTTGTGGCGCAGGTTACTGATGTTGACGCGCAGTAAGTGAAGGTCAGTGGCGTAGCCCACGCCCCATACCTGTCGCAGGATGTGCCGGTGGGTTAGCACTTTACCGGCGTGGGCCACCATAAGTTTGAGGAGTTCGTATTCGGTGGGGGTCAGTTGGACATCTTCGTTGCTAACCTTGACCAGCCGCCGGGTCAGGTCTACCGTTAGCCGGCCGGTGGTAAAGACCGGCCGAGTAGAGGACTGATTGGCGTGCCGCAAGGCCACTCGCAGCCGGGCTATTAATTCGCCCGTGCCAAACGGTTTGGTCAGGTAATCATCTGCCCCGGCGTCCAGAGCAGCCACTTTATCGGCTTCCTGCTCTCGCACCGATAGGATGATGATGGGGGTTTGGGTCCATTCCCGGAGTTGCTGCGTAACTTCAAGCCCGTCTATGTCGGGCAGGCCCAGGTCAAGGATAATCAAGTCGGGCCGGTTGGTTACGACGGCGTTCAGGCCCTCCTGACCGTCGGCGGCTTCAAATACCGTGTAACCGTGGGCCGTCAGCGAGGCTCGCAGAAAGCGACGAATGGCTCGCTCGTCGTCAATAACCAGTACGCGGGGGCCGGGGTCACTCATTCAAGCGCCTCGGTTTTGGTTGTCTTTGGCTGTTCCACAGGCAGGGTCAGGGTGATGACTGCCCCGCCGCCGGAGCGATTATCTGCCCAAATCCGGCCGCCATGAACCTCGACAATGCCCTGGCAAATGGAGAGGCCCAGGCCGGTGCCGCTGGTGCCGTCGGCGCGCTGCACGCGGTAAAACTTCTCAAACACGCGCATGGTTTCATCTGGGGGGATACCCAATCCACGGTCGGCTATATCAATCTCAAGCCGGGTGTCGACTATCCTGGCCTGAATCTCGATGGGGCTGCCGGGCGGCGAGTACTTATGGGCGTTATCCAACAGGTTGACCAGCACGTGGGCCATCAGCACAAAATCCATTGAAATCAGCGGCAAGTTAGCCGGGATATTCAGCGTTATGGGGCGGTCTTGCATTTTGTTGGACAGTTCGGCCAGGGCTACTCCAACCAGGTCCTGCACATCGCAAAGTTCCTGGGCCACTCTCATTGCCCCGGCTTGCAAGCGTGTCATATCCAGCAAGTTAGCCACCAGGCGATTCATGCGGTCGGCCTCCTCCCAGGCATTTTCAACCAACTCGCGCCGGGTTGTTTCATCCAGATGTGCCTCGTCATCGCAAAGAGAGCTGAGAACGCCGGTGATGGAGGACAGGGGCGTGCGTAAGTCATGAGAGATGGAGTTGAGAAGAGCCGCTTGTAACTTTTCTGTTTCGCGCAGCAGTTGAGCCTGTTGGGCCTGTTCAGCCAACTGGATTCGCTCAATAGCCACTGCGGACTGGCTGGCAAAGGTTCCTAAAAGCCGATGTTGCTCCGGGGTTAGGTGGCCGCTGGTGTCAACGGGTTTAACTCCCAACACCCCTACAATCCCTCGCGCTGTTTTGAGGGGATGATACCGCATCCGGGCCGCAGGGAGTGTTTGCGTGCCCCGGCCTGCCGGTTGACCGTTCTGAAAGGACCAGATGGCTACCGCCTGCTCATGCTCATCCAGGGTAACGTTAGAGTTGAGAACGTGAGACGTTAAGGCATCTCCCTCAGGCAGCAAAATAACCACCTCGCGGTTGAATACTCGCTTAACGTGGGTAATGATGGCCGGAATGATGGCTTCAAGCTCAACTGCCGCCGCCAACGAGCGACTGAAATCGTATGAAGCCGCTGTTTGGGACTCGCGGTGTTGGGCCGCGTTGGCCTGCTCGCGTACTCTGGCGGTCAAGGTGCTAATCACCAGGCCAACGATGAGCAGTCCGGCAAATGTCAAAAGGTATTGGGCTTCCTCAATATCAAAGGTAAAACGAGGCAGGATGAAGAAGTAGTGGTAGGCCATCACACTACTTAACGCGGCCACAATAGAAGGCCCCAGACCAAAGCGGGTGGCAGCAATGACCTCTGCCAGCAGGTAAAGCATCACCAGGTTGGCATGGTCAAAGGAATAGTCAAAGGGCAAGGCCACCAATGTCACCAAAGCCACCAGTCCCAGGCTTTTGACGTAATCAGGCCAGGACTGGCGCAGAAGGCGCGCTCTCCCCTTGCCGGCTATATTTCCCGGGAAGTTTTTTGGTTTTCTTCGCGTCGATTGTTCCCCCTGAGACTGGGTATAAGCCGGCAAGGCGTCGGGATTTGACTGTTCAATCTCGGTGGTCATTTTTATCATCCACTTGAGTCGGGCGTTGTTGCTTTCAAGAAAGGTGTAAGGTTAGTCAACGTAACTATCCTTTTTAGTAACTACCTAGTACACGGCGGCGTAAATCCTTCGGTAGTTTATGGAGTGAAAAAGTGCACTTTTTCACTCCATAAACTAAGCAACGCGCTGCTTGTAACTACCGAAAGACTTCCGCCAAGCTGTACTAGCTGTGCCAACTTAGATGTTGAGTATAGCGGTAATTAGTAAATGGTAATTGGTAATTTGGCCCGATCACTAATTACTAATTACCAATTACCCGTACTAAAGCGCCGTATTTGGCTCAAGGCAGGTAGTTACCCTTTTTATATTTTAGCACCGTCAGGCTAAGATTCCCAAATTAAAAAAGGCCGTCGATGGGCAGAACCCCTTCAGGCCATTGTAAGGCACTAAATTTTTTCCAGGATTTCGCTTGGAAAACAAGGTTGCAAGGTTGCAGGGTAGCAGGTTCGGTGATTTGCAACCTTGTAACTTTGCAACCTTGATCGACAATTTTTTGTCGATGTAAATGCCTAAGACACTTTATTTGGGAACAAGTCTGTTATTTCTAATGCCCGCGAGAAACGACCTCTCGCTTTTTGGCCCAGGCCTGAGTGATGCGATCCATAACCATCGCCATAATGACAATGGCGATACCGGCCTCAATGCCCCGGCCAAAATCCTTAAGCGGATTGGCTAACCCTTTGACCGCCAACAGTCCCAACCCCTGGCCGCCGACCAACCCCGCTACCACTACCATCGCCAAAACCATCATAATGACCTGGTTGACGCCCAGTGCAATGGCCGGCATTGCCAGCGGTATTTGAACTTTAAACAATATCTGGCGCGGCGTCGAGCCAAATGATTGAGCCGCTTCTATGGTTTCCGGGGGAACTTGACGAATGCCCAGGTTGGTCAGCCGGATGCCCGGCGGCAGGGCGTAAAGCACCGAGGCCATAATGCCCGGTATGCGTCCCACCCCAAACAAAATGATGACCGGTATTAAGTAAACAAAGAAGGGGATGGTCTGGAGGGTATCCAGAATAGGGTTCAAAAAGGCTTCAAAGGCGTCGCTGCGGGCGGCCATAATGCCCAGAGGGATGGCGATGATAACCGTAATAATAGTGGCGACAATCACCTGGCTAAAGGTGTTCATACTTTCTGCCCACAAGCCCAGTAGCCCCAAACAAAGCGCCCCAATTGCCGAGAACAAAGCGGTGCGCCAGCCGCCTATAGTCAGGGCTATTAGCGTCACAGTCAGGATGAGCAACGGCCAAACCAGCCACTTTTGCAGGAACGACCGAATGGGGTTGAGGAAGTAGATCAATAAAAAGTCGCTTAAAGGCCCCGTGCCAATTGGCAGGTCGCCAATTTGGTACAGGTTGTCTCGCATCCAGGCCACCGCGGTATCGACCGGCTGCCCAAACTCAACTACCCAGGCTTCGGGGAAGTCCTCGCCAAAGCTAACGGCAAAGCTGTTGATACCCAGTAAAACAACCAAGAGGATTAACGAACTAAAGAGAAAGGCGTGGCGTTGAAAGAAGGGCAACGTGTCTTGATTGGAGTCTGTTTTGCCAAAAAGAGCGGCTATCGGGCTACCGACAGCCGCCAGGCTGCGGGCTATGGCCTGGGAGAAGCGATAGCAGCCAGTCATCACCGCGTCTAGCCCATATTCAAAGCCGCGCACCAGGGCGTAGCGGTCCCAACTGTTGGGCAACAGATGAAAGCCTTTGGCATGTTTGCCGGTGTGCGTGGTGTCTTGCTCGCTAAAGCCGTGGCTCACGCGGTCGAGCAGGATGGCCATAAAAACAATGGTCAGCCCGGCAATTAGCCCCCGGCCCACTTTTTGTTGTTGTAGGGCCACCAGCACCTCGCGGCCCAATCCCCCGGCCCCAATCAGGGCGGCGATGACCACAATGCCAAAGGCCATCATAATGGTCTGGTTGACGCCGGTAATAATGGTCGACATTGCCAGCGGCAACTGCACCTTGAACAAAATTTGGCGGGGAGTCGAGCCAAAAGAGCGGGCAGCTTCTATGGCCGTCGGCGAGACGTGCCGGATGCCCAAATTTGTCAGGCGAATGGAAGGGGGTAGGGCGTAAATAACGGTGGCTACGGCGCTGGGTACGCGGGCAATGCCAAAGAAAAGCACCACCGGAATCAGGTAAACAAAGGCGGGCATTGTTTGCATCGCGTCCAGAACGGGGCGCAATCCGGCCTCGAATTTATCAGACCGGGCCGCCATAATACCCAGCGGGATGCCAATCAGCAGCGCGATAATGACCGATACGCCCATTAAGGCCAGGGTTTGCATACCCTCGTTCCACAGGCCGGTAACGCCCAAAAACAACAATGCCGCCGCCGAGAACAACGCCACGCGCAATCCGCCCGCCCGTTGCCCCAGTAAAAATGTGGCAATAATAACCACGGGCCAGGGTAGCCACAACAGAAAGGCCTCAAACTGCCTGATGCCAAAATCTATAGCATCGCTGATGGGGTCAAAAAAAAGGGTGAACATTGGGTGGTCAAGCTGGTTTCGCATAGCCCATTTCTGGAGAGCGTCCATCGGTTGCCGCAGGTGAACGTCCCAAACTTCAGGGAAGTCGCTGACATCCAGGGGCAGGGCGCGGACCAGCATAGGCAACACAAGCACAACCACGACGATTGCCACATAGAAGAAACTTTGCTTGCGGGTTTGTACGTATCCACTGACCGACTGCCAATTGACCATCAGCTTCCTCCAAAGGCCAGGATAACAGCCGCCCGGTCAATCGCGCCCAACAGTTTATTGGTCTGGCTGACCACCGGCACCGGGGCGTCGGTGGCTGCGGTCAGCGGAATGAGTTTGCCCAACCTGGTATCGGGCAAGACAGTGGCCTGGGCTTTGCTGATCGCTGAATGAACATCGGGGCTGTTTGACCTGGCCGCCTCATTTATCTGTTCCAGCGAGCAAGCGCCCAAAAATTGACCGTTCTCGCCTTCAACAAAAGCAACGGAGCTACCCTTACTCTGCATCAGCAGCAAACAGCTTTGGGGCGAGTCATTCTCGGACACCACCACCTCGCACTCCTTCATGATCGACCCGGCTGAAAGCACCCTGGAGCGAGGCACGTCTTTGGTGAATTCATCAACATAATCGTTGACAGGGTTCATGATGATTTGGTCGGGCGTGCCGACCTGCACAATCTCGCCGTCTTTCATGATAGCGATGTCGTCGCCCAGCTTGACCGCCTCTAAAAAGTCGTGGGTGATAAAGATGATGGTTTTGCGCATCATCGTTTGCAGCTTGATTAATTCATCCTGCATTTCCCGCCGAATCAAAGGGTCCAGCGCGCTGAAAGGCTCGTCAAAAAGCAGAATCTCCGGGTCAACGGCCAGAGCGCGGGCTATGCCGACCCGCTGCTGCATACCGCCGCTTACCTCGCCGGGGTAGTGGTTTTCCCAGCCGCCCAAACTGACCATGTCCAACACCTCTTGAGCGCGGGCGTGTCGGGTTGCTTTGTCTATGCCCTGCACCTCCAAACCGTAAGCTGCGTTGTCGATGATTTTTCGGTGCGGGAAAAGCCCAAAGTGCTGAAAGACCATGCTCATCTTCCGGCGGCGCAGGTCGCGGAGTTGGGTTTC
The DNA here is from genome assembly GCA_024277275.1 of Chloroflexota bacterium. Lineage (GTDB taxonomy): Bacteria > Chloroflexota > Anaerolineae > 4572-78 > J111 > JAJRVO01. The sequence continues at coordinate 475 of JAJRVO010000683.1, read as the reverse complement.
GTCCATCGCCATCATGTCTTGGTCTTCAATGATGACCTGCCCGGCGGTTGGCTCAATCAGCCGGGAGATGCACCTGACCAGGGTCGACTTGCCGCTGCCGGAGAGGCCCATCACTACAAAAGTTTCGCCCTTGCTCACGCCAAAAGAGACCTCTTTAACCGCCACCACGTGCCCCGTTTGTTCAAGAACTTCATCTCTGGACAGAGTGGGGTCCAATGTTTCTTTGATGCGTTCGGGGTGAGGGCCAAATATCTTCCATATATCACGGCAAGAAATTTCAAACTCTGTTGCTGATGTTGTCATTTGAACGCTTCCTTTTATGCTTATGTATCAATCAGGGCTGTTCAGTTCTCACCAATCGCCGATGATTTTACCGCCAAGGACGCCAAGATCGCCAAGATTTTTATAAATTCTTTGCGTCCTTGGCGCTCTTGGCGGTTTAAAAATTATGCCACGCCTTAGAACTGAACAGCCC
>JAJRVO010000682.1 GCA_024277275.1 Chloroflexota bacterium | reverse complement strand
TGCAACGCCTGTTTGGGGCGCTTCAGGCTAAGGCGTTCTGCCGCTTGAAGTTGTACCAAAATACCCGTAAAGCCCTGGGCCAGGGTGTCGTGAATTTCGCGGGCCACCCGGTTACGTTCTTCTAATGTGGCTAACTCGTGGCTGCGGCGGTAAAGCCGGGCATTGATGACGGCAATGGCAATCTGGTCGCCAATGGCCTGAAGCAGTTCAACTTCGGCTTCGGTAAAAATCCCATTTGGTTGAAGGTGTATGCCAGGTTGCTGGGGTGACATCGGCGTTGTTCCTGGCTGGGCGCTTTCTAAAACCGTGGGCATATCTTTTGCCTGAGTAGCCATCCCCAACACGCCGATGATGGTTCCTTTAGCGTACAGGGGAACGGCAGCCAATGATTGCCACTGTGAGTCGGCAATAACAAGGTCATTGGGCCACTCGTTTTGTTGCAGGTGTAATCTGTTCAGGTGTAAGGGTTGGCCGCTTTGGGCAACCTGTCCTATTGCCCCTTGCCCATATTCAACAGGTTGGCTGCGTATCTGTTCAACCAACTCATCAGAAAAACCTCGATGCGCCCGGAGGCGCAAAAAGATTTCCGTTTCTCGCTGAAGATAAATCCAGCAAGCGTCGGCCGGCATCACCTCAAAAACGGCGTCCATAGCATTGTTCAAAATATCATCCATCACCAGCGATTGACTGACGGTATGACCAACCCGGTTAAGAACGCTCAGAAAACGAACCCGTTTTTGTAACTCGGCATCGGTTAGACTAAAGAGCATAGCATGCTCCAGGGCAATGGCGGCATGATTGGCAAAGCTGGTAGCCAGGCCAATTTCTTGCTCGGTAAAATGGTGCGGCGCTGCGCGGTAAATTGCCAGGGCTACCGGAGGCACATGGGGTACAGAGATAGGGATGACCAACAAAGAGCAATATCCCTCGGTGCGGGCCAGGGAAAGCATAGGCGCAAGGTCGGGGTCGATTTCAACATTCGGCACCTGCACCGGCCGGCCTGAAGTGATGGCCCGATAAGCCGGAAGTTTTCGAGTGGCATCAGTCAAATCCAGGTGGGTAATGTAATTCTGGCTCAGGCCTCGACTGGCTCGGATCTCTAGTTGCTGGGTTGCTTCGTTCATCACCAGCAAGGCGCACTGCCGCACCCGAAGCAGCCGCCGCACTTCGTCCAGAATTGTGTCGATAACCTGTTGAGTATCCAGCGTAGAGGCTACCTCGGCGCTGGTTTTGTTGAGGGTGGTCAACTCCATTAAGCGCAAGCGAATGGCCCGCTCGGCTCGCAGCAGAGTGCGAGTCAAACCGCCAATCTGGTCGCGCCGCTGCGAGATGGGTAAAATGGTTTCGCGGTCTAATGCGGCCTCAAGAGTTTCCTGGCCTACCCCCTCGCCGTAGCGCGTAAGTTTTACCAGCGGAGTGATAACCCGATGCGAGAGAACGGTCCAGAAAAATAACGCGCCCAGACTAAAGAGAAACAAGGCCAGCACCAATCCCCGCTGAAGACTATCGAGCGAGGCAAAGGCCAGCCGGGTTGGACGCTGGACAACAACCCCCCAACCCGCGCTGGGCACCGGCGTGTAAGTGTACAGCCACTCGGCGCCCCAGCGGTCTTTGGCGGTTAATGAGCCTTCTCTACTGGAGAGGACTTCATCGATACCGGGCAGCGTGCCGGACACGTCTTCCAGTAAATCCTCCGGCTCTGAGCGGGCAATTATCTGGCCGGAAAAATCGACAATAATAATTTTTAGCCCGCCGTTCTGAGGCAGCTTTAAGCCAATTCGTTTAACCGTTTCGGTCAATCGCTGAAGCTCAAGGTTGGTAGCCACAACGCCGTCAAAGCGGCCGGCGACAAAAACAGGCATAACGCTGGTGGCAACCGGGCGGCCCGTTGTGGGCGAGATGCGTCCTTTGGAAAAAACGTGTTCTTGCGTATGCCGGGCGGCTTGAAAATACTCTCTAAAGGAAAAGTCTTGCCCCACCGTTGAACGGGGGCTGGGGGGATAGTGATAAAGCATAATCCCGTCGGCGGAGAGTCGATAAAAGAGGTTAATATCCTGGCGGGCGGCGGCCCCGGCGGCAAAAATATTTTTCATACCGGCAGGGTCGGCCCGAATAACCGCCGGCATTTGGGCAAAGTCGGCAACAGCCTCTTTGGATTTTAAAAGAACATCGTCAGTTTCCAGGGCAATAGCCCGGGCCAGACTTAAATCGGCAGTGGCGACATCGGCCCGCAGGCGCTGACTGGCGTTGATGTAAAAAATAAGGATCAGGATAAAAATGGGGACCACAAAAAGCAAGTAAAAGGCCAGCAGTTGCAACCGTAAATCTCGCTTGCCGCGACTTTGGACACGCATTGTAAAATCTCTTCTCTCTATTCCTCTAACAATAACAGTATACCATGCTAACCGGAGAATGGTCGAATAGGGGAAACTTTGGGGGTACGCCTTAGAAACCGTTGTGGTGGTTTGCTTTGTGACTACTGTTTTGGCTAAAATATCTAAGAGCGTGTTTCTTAAAGACCGCAGAGGTTTTCTGCGAGACATTTTTAAGCGAATTTGCCCCGGTTATGAACCTGACTTACAGTTAAAATCGGCTTCAGAAACCTCTGCGGTCTGGTCTACACGATTTAAGAAACACCTTC
>JAJRVO010000681.1 GCA_024277275.1 Chloroflexota bacterium | reverse complement strand
GTAGCCTGCGGCGGGTAATAGGAGCAAAGCGTCGAAATGGGCGAGAAGACTGGTTGCCAAAAGAATTATTCCCAGAATTTGAAAACGGAACAGACGGTATTCCCAGGCCAGATAAAGGCAGTAGAGAGCCAGCGGTCCCAAAAAAAAGATAAGGGCTTGATATTGCGCCATACGCCCAAAACCAATGGCATAACCGTTGATGGCCCACAATAAACCCGCTGCCAGCCCGGCTTGCCAATTAAACCAGCGTCGCCCAATAAAAAAGAGGGTGATGACGCTGAGGATACTGCTGAGGGCAAAGGGAAACCGGGCTATGGCCTCGTTGATTTGGCCGGTTAGCAGCCAGAAAGTCATGGGCGCAAGCATCTGGGCCGGGCCTTTTCGGTGTAGGAATAGGGCGTAATCCTCGCCCTGTAGCAGGCGCACGCCTAGCATTAGGGCCTCGGCCTCATCTTCGTGAAACTCCGCGTAGCCCAGGCGGGGCAGGCGGAGGGCGGCGACCAGAAGTAGTAGAGCCAATAGAATTAGGAGGATGCGGTTGGCGCTGGGGCGTGGGGGGGCAGGGGGGCGGGGGAGCAGTGGAGCAAGGGTGCGTGGGAGCAAGGGTGCGTGGGTGCGTGGAGGAGAGAATTGCCAGGTAGTTAGTAATCCAATTACGGCAGTTGCATTGATAGTGATGAGTAATTGATTTACGGTTAACGGGCCGGGGAGATAGACGGTGAACATCGCCCCGAAAATGGTCAGGGCTAAGGATAGACCTACGGCTAAATTGATGCGCTCTGCAATACGGGCCGGCTGGTCGAAAAAAAAGTGTAGCCAGACCCATCCCGGCAAAAAGGTCAGCAAAACCAAAGCGGCGACAAACCTTAGAGCAGATGGGGCTTGGCCGATGATTAATCCATCGGCCACAACCAGCAGCAATAAAGGCCAGATATAAGGTTGTTTCAGATTAGGCAGAGGTTTCATAACACACATAAATATCGGGAGGAAGTTTGCATGGTGGCAAAAATAAAGTATCCTTTTATGGTTTGCGCCCCACAGGGGTATGGTGTTTCAATAGTATATGCCGGAGCAATCCTTCCGCGCAAGATTTGATAACGGCGATGAAATTTAAACAGAACTCTCTGTTGAACACAATCAAAAACATTGCGCCTTTGGGCTTTATTTTAATTTCGTTTTTGCGACAGGGGGCTTTGCTCAGGCAAATCTCTTTATTTGCCTCTGAATATACCCATAGACCCGTTGGGCCTGATGGGTTTTCAATTTATTTGCGATTTTTAGAGTTGCAAAGTGGAACTGTGCCCGCTGAACCTGATGGAAATTTTCCCTTATTTCTCTATTTCTTGAATTTTCTGCATACGGTTTTTCAACGTTCTGTTGAAGAAGTATTTGTGCCATACCTGGCGCAAATCTTTTTAGTTCTCTTAACCGGCGCTTTTACGTACAAAATTGGGACGCGGTTGTTCTCAAAAAATGTAGGGATATTAAGTTGTTTTGCCGTCCTTTTTTATGGCCGGATATTGAATTATGCGCTGGCTTATGCCAATGCAATTCCAATGCTTTTCTTTTTTACCGGCGCTGTTTACTTTTTTGTGGCTTATCAAAGCATAAAATTGACCAGGTATTTGTGGGCGGGGTCGCTGTTTTTAGCGCTTTCAGCTTTTGGCCGGGGTACAACATTAACCCAAATTGGCGTCTTTGTGCTGTGGTTCTTCCTCTTGAAAATGCCCGTTAAAAAGGTGATAGCCAATTTTGCCGTTATGCTTTGTATAGTAGGCGCTATTATCGCGTTGCCTATTTTGCACAATTACAGAACATACAATCAGTTTGTCTTTATAAACACCAATGGCGCTATGAATTTGTTTATTGGCAATAACCCTGAGTCTCAAGGGCAATTCTATGTTCCGCCGGCTTTATATCAGTCCGTTTTGCAGGGTGGTACTACTTACCAAGAGGAAATCCTTGCCTATATTACCCAACAGCCCGCCGATTGGATAGCCTTGACGGCCAAAAAATTAGCCGTCTTTTTTATATTTCCCTGGTGGCGAGTGGGGTATTTGTCCGACCCATCGCCGATGTGGCTGGTTTTTTGGTTGGCCGCAATGGGCATATCTTTGTTATATGCGGTTAAGTTATTCACTCCTTTCAGGTCTATTTTGTATCTCACTATAGTGGGCTACGCTGCGCCTATCATTGTGTTTTTTGTTGAAGAAAGATTTCGGATTCCAATCTTGCCGATGTTGTTTATATTTGTCTTTGCCGTCGCGGCGGAGATTGGAGCGTCTGTTGTTAATAGATTGGGCTTGACTAACAGCGCCAGGGCAACATTGCTTTTTTGCGGATTATGGGGGGCTATGGGTATCTATGCCGTCTATCCGCAGCAAAAAATGGGCCAGCCAATTGGCGAGATACACACGCCGCCTATTTATGCCGGATTGACCATCGGCCAGAGTTTTCGTTCAACATGCGCTAACCTCTACAGGATTGATGTAAAAATAAGAACCAACAATCCGGAAATTTCGCAGCAAACAACGTTCCACTTAAAAGAAGGCGGTTTTGACGGCCCAGAGTTGTATGCGGAAACGTTGGACACGTACAATGTCAGACGAGCCAACTATACCAGTTTTATTTTTCCCAATATTCCCTATTCTGCCGGCAAGCGGTACACATTCTTTTTCGATACCGCCGCCATACAATCCGAAGAAAATGGCCTGATTGTTTTAGTAGAACCCGATGTGCCGGTAGATACTGTTCCAAGCGGGTCTGCCTTGTTTAATGGGCAGCCAATGCCCGGAGATTTAACCTTTTTTGCCCATTGCCGTAGCTTTTTGAATTGGTAAGGTATCGGTGAATTTTTCTAAAGAGCAGAAACTTTTACAAAAACTGTTACTGGTAGCCATTCTGTTAACGGCCTTTGCCTTACGGGTTTACAATTTGGAGAATATTCCAAATGGGTTGTTCACCGACGAAGCCGCCAGAGGGTACGATGCCCTTTCTATATCGCGTACCGGGGCCGATATGTTTGACGCGCGGTTCCCCGTATTTTTACGCGGATTTGATGACTACACGGCCGGACTCTATGTTTATTTAACTGTGCCACTTCTCTTTTTTCTGGATTTGTCCCGCTTTAGCGTCCGCTTTCCGTCTGCGTGGATAGGCGTTTTTACCGTTGCTGTCTCGTACCTGGCTATTCGCCGGGCTTTTGGGCGCGTGGCAGGGTTGGCCGGGGCCGCTTTGCTGGCTGTGTCTCCCTGGTATGTTTTGTTAAGCCGGATTGGTACAGAGTGGAACTTGCTGGCGCTTGGTCCAATGCTTACCATTGTCCTGGCTTATCGGGGGTTGAGTCGACCAAAATGGCTTGTTGCCGCCGGGCTAACCGGGGGAATTAGCCTTTATGGCTATGCGCCGGCTAAAGCCTTTTTACCGCTCTTAATGGCCGGATTTACAGCGTTCTACTGGAAAGAACTTTTTAGGCAAAAACGGTCATTGGTTATCGCTTTTGGCGCTTTTGCTTTATTAGCTCTGCCAATTTATGCCTTTTCTTTCACTGCGCAAGGTCTCATTCGGTTTCGGGAAGTCGCGTCTGTTTCTAACCTGAGTTGGCAGGACTCCGCTTATCTGTTTGCTCGTAACTACTTTGCTTACTTTCATCCCAGGTTTCTTTTTATTACCGACCCTACATGGCAAGATATCTTTTTTGTCCAGCGATTCAAAAGTGTCGGCTTGCTTTATTGGTTTGAATTGCCCTTGATTATAGTGGGACTTTTTCGCTTATTCAGGTTTGGCAAGCGAGAGCGCTATTTCTGGCTTTTTTGGCTGTTAATTGCGCCAGTAGGGATTAACCTGCATCTTCATAGCCCCAAACCCGCCTTGTGGCTCACGTCGACTCCTACCCTGCACGGATTAGCCGGAGCGGGTTTAATGGGCCTGATTTACTCATTCCGACGGGGTTTTACGCCGGGTCAATTTAAAATAAGATTGCAGCGCGGCATAGCCGCCATTGCTCTTGCCGGTTTGGCAATAATGGCCGTTATAAATATTAGCGCTATGCTCAATGACCTTTTCACCAAATTTCCCGTCTATGCAACGGCCACTATAGATTGGGGATATGGCATGAAACAGGGCGTTAAAGATTTGGTCAGGTTACAACCTGCTTTTGATCAGGCTAACCTGGACACTTTTGGCGTTATTGACGGCATTTACGTGGCCTTTTATACGCAATACCCGCCCCAACAGAGGCAGGCAGAAGTCGCAAAATATGGAGAGTAAGCGTGGAAACGCATCGGCCCTATTTCCGTGGGCGAGGTAGAAGCCCATAGTCTTCAGCCCGGCTGTCTTGTAACCCTTATTAAGCCTAACAAACGCTTTAACATCCCTGCTCCCAGCGTTAATCTGGCTTCTTACAGGTTGCCGGACGGTCAACCGGGACTATTGCTTATCAATGCCGTGGCCTCTCCCCAGTCGGAGAATAAATCAGTTCAGGCTGTTTTTGGAGAACAAATTTTACTGGACAGTTTCTCATTTGTTTCGGCCAAATCGGACGCGACGCTGGTCATGGGGCCGGGTCAGGCGATTTGTATAGTTTTAAATTGGCAATCTGCCGGGAACCTGGCCGCAGATTACACGGTCTTTGTTCACCTGGTTGGGCCTGTAAACCCGGCTACAAATACCGCGCTTTGGGCGCAGCACGATAGTATGCCCGTCGAAGCGCGTCGTCCAACCTCATCCTGGCAGCCGGGAGAGGTCGTCCAGGATATGCACGTGATTTTTATCCCCGCCGATGCGCCGCAGGCGACTTACCAGCTTAATGTTGGCTTGTACAATGCGGCCATAGGCCAACGCCTTCCCGTTCAGCTTGGCAATGGCGAGGGGGGCGAGCAGGTTACTCTGATGGAGATTAGCGTACGCTAAAAATGCCGGTGATTTTCCCAGAGTAAAAGATTTTTGTTAGGAGCGCTTTTTGGTGATAAAAAGTAAGAATAAAAGGTTACAGACAACCATTACTCGACTAAGTTTAACCCTTGGAGGCATTCTTTTTGGATTGGTTGTTTTAGAGATTGCTGTGCGGCTACTGCCGCTTCCCTCCCCTCCCGGCGGCTTCTTTATGGATTTTAGCCGGCATTACATATGCGCGCCCACTACAGGTTGGGTGGGACGGCCGAATTACCAGGGCGCCAACTCAGGCCCCGAATATGATCAGCCTGTTCGGCTCAATTCCAAAGGGATGAATGATACCGAACATGCCCTGCAAAAAAAGGACAACGTGTTTCGTATTCTTTTGGTGGGGGACTCTTTTACTCAGGCTATGCAGGTTGATGAGTCGCAAACGGCTCACCAGCAGCTAGAGAGCCTGCTCAATGAGCGACTTGGCAGCCCTGAACGCTCTTTTGAAGTTGTCAATACTGGCGTAAGCGCCTGGGGAACAAGTCAAGAACTGGTTTACTATCGAGAACACGGACGTTTTTACCAGCCTGATTTGGTTTTGCTCCTTTTTTTTATCGGTAACGACATAGAAAACAATTTGCCGGGACATGCCATTACCCTGGATGGATTTAACTGCTTCTCTCCCTACTTTCCAATGTGCGATGGAAAACTCAAGACAGACCCCTGGTATTACATCCCTGGTGTTGACCCGGCCTGGAATAGTTGCTCGCCCGCTCGTAAATGGTTAACGTCCGGGTTAAGCTATTTTCAACAAAATTCGTACCTGTTTGCCAAAATTGAGCCGCTTTTTCTGTCTCTTAAAAAACGTCGAATGTACGGTCAGGAATACGGGTGGCCTTTGGTCGAGCTATATCAGCCGGAAGAAAGCGAGGAAGTGCGCTATGGCTGGCAAGTAACCGAAGCCTTATTGAGCCAGTTTAACAGCGAGGTCAGCGCTGATGGAACAGACTTTGGTACGGCCTTAATTGGCCCGGTGCAGGTCATTGAGCTTTCTCAATACACCGAGGCCCAGTTGCAGACTTTTTACCAGGCCGAACCCTATCTGGCCGGAGCTGACATAAACCAACCCAACCGGCGACTGGTCAGTTTTTTACAAAGCCAAAACATCCCTGTGGTAGACCTTCAGCAACCGATGATTGACTACACCGGCGCTACCGGCGCCCAACTTTACTTTCCTCTTGACGGGCATTGGACGGCAGAAGGCAATCGCCTGGCGGCGGAATTGATATTTGGGTGGTTAGTTGAGAACAACCTTGTTACAGATTAGATTATGGAAACAGATACGGTACGTTTAGTTATCATAGCCGACGACCCGCTTGCTCGCGCCGGGTTAGCCGCCTTGTTGTCTAACCAATCCACCTGTAAAGTGGTTGGTCAGATTACAAGCGAGGCCGGCTTGCCGGAAGCGTTGGATGTCTATCGGCCTGATGTTTTGCTCTGGGATTT
>JAJRVO010000680.1 GCA_024277275.1 Chloroflexota bacterium | reverse complement strand
GTCGGGCCGATTTTTGTCAACGTAAGAGCAGAATTGGCAGAATTAACGAATCAAAAATCTATCATTCTGAAAATTCTGCTCTGAAATGCCCATAATTGCAACAATTTTTACACCCTAATTGTCAAACCGGGAATTGCTGCAACCAATTCCACAATAGCGGGTAGAACCTCGGCCACGTTGCCCGAAATCACTACGTCTGCCTTGGAGTCCAGATAGGTTGGTTGGTAGTTAACAATAATTAGTTTGGCTCCGTTTTGTAACGCTATCATGGGTAAATCTGAAGCAGGCGTTACCTCCAGGGACGACCCGGCTACAATCACCAGGTCGGCCTCTTCAAGGGCCAGTTGGGCCGACACAAATTCTTGTACGGGGAGTTGCTCGCCAAACAGGATGACATTGGGCTTAAGAACGCCGCCGCAGTGATGTTGGGGCGTTTGCCCGTCTTCAATAAATTGGGCAAGGATAGCCGCCGAGTCTTTAACCTCATAACATTTAATACAGGTCATTTCTCTTAAGTGACCGTGTAGCTCAAACACAGTTTGGGAGCCGGCTTTTTGGTGCAGGTTATCAATGTTTTGGGTAATAACAGCTTTTAGCTTGCCTTTTTGCTCTAACCCAAACAGGGCGCTGTGGGCGGGATTGGGATTGGCTTCCAGCATTAGGCGGGCCAGCGGGTGAATCCAATTGTAGAATTCTTGAGGATTTTGGCGAAAGGCGTAAATAGAGGCCACAGTCATAGGGTCAACTTTATCCCACAGGCCAGAATCGGCGCTTCTAAAATCGGGGATGCCGGAAGGGGTGCTGATTCCGGCCCCGGTTAAGGCTACAATGTTTTGAGTGGATGCAATAAGTTCTGCCGCTTGTTTTATTTTTTGATCGGTTTCCATATTATTTTGTCTTTTCCTTTGAGATATTGGTTAGAGGCAGAGTAAAGCAAAAGGCGCTGCCCCGGCCGGCTTCGCTTTCGACCCAAATGTGTCCGCCATGCCCTTCGACAATTTTTTTGGCAATGTGCAATCCTAAACCGCTGCCCATAGCAGAGCGTTCATTTTTTTGATGCACTTGATAATATCTTGAAAAAACCCTGTCCAGCGCTTCGGGCGGTATTCCTATGCCGTTGTCTTTAACCTGAACCAGAATTTCGGCGTCGGTTAAGGAAGCGCTGATGGTTACAACGTCATCGGCTTTAGAGAATTTAATAGCGTTGCCTATTAGATTGGTAAAAACTTGTTCCAGGCGTTGCTTGTCGCCATTAATAGTTGGGAGTGTGGCTTGCAGGTTGGGCAGTAGCTTTACCTTTTGCTGGTGGGCAAATCCTTGCAGTTGAAGAATAGTTCGGTTAATTAAATCCAGCAAAGAGAGCGGTTTCTGCTCAAGCGCCAGCTTGCCTTCATCAAATTTAGAGAGATCAAGCAGGTTGTTGACCATCTCACTCAGTTGAATGGCCTGTCGTTGAATAGTGTTTAAAAACTCTCTGCCGGTTTCCTGATCAAGATCATCCTCTTCTAGCATAAGTTGAGCAAAGCCCTGAATGGAAAAGAGAGGCGTTCGGAGTTCGTGGGAGACTGTTGAGATAAAGTCGTCCTTGAGTTGTTCTAACTCTCGCTCTCTGGTAACGTCGTGAACCAGTCGCACTTCGCCAATATTTTTTTTGTTGTCGTCGGTAACGGTGGTGGTAAAAACCTGCAATGTTCTGGAACGTGGATTTTCTATAATCACCTCTTTGGTCAGCACGCCGGTGCGGGCGCGACGCGTAGCGCCGGCAGTGATGCCGGCCAGGTTAGGGTGCAGGGTGGACGAGTTAATATTTTGTCCAACCATTTGATCTCGGTTAAGGCCTATCATCATGGCCAATGTTGAGTTGCAAGTGATAATAACACCCCGCTTGTTAATCAGCAACAGCCCGTCGGCCATATGCTGTATAATGGCTTGCATTTGCTGCTGCTCTGTAGCAACTCTGGCAAAGAGTCGAGCATTTTCTATGGTTACGCCCGCTTGCGCAGCGGCAATGGTTAATAATCTTTCCTGGGCCGGGCCAAAGGCGTTGGGTTGGCTGTCGTCAACATTGATTGTGCCAATAATCTTTCCCTGGGCTATTAATGGCACAACCATTAGCGCCCTAACTTGTTTATCAAAAAAGATAAAGCCGGGGTCTTTGCGGGTGTCGGGCAAATATATGGTTCGACCTTCGGCAGCGGCGGTACCGGCTGCACCCTCGCCAATTTGCAGTTTAGCCATCTCGCGCCAGCGAGGTTTCAAACCGTCGGCGGCTTTAATTTCTAACTGCGCGCCACTTTCATCAAGCAAAAAAATACAGCACGCTCTACAACCAATAGCCTCCTTTAAAGAGGTGACAATAGTATTTAGAATGTCTTCCAGATCAAGGCTGCTGGATATTTTTTGCGCCATGGTGTGCAGCGTGCTGACCTCGTTGAGGCGGGTCAGTGTTTCATCAAATAAGCGAGTTTGTTCCATAGCCAGCGCGGTTTGCGTAGCCAGGATGCGACAAATTTGCACATCTTCAGAAGAGAAGGTGCGGCCCGGGTTTTTATCGTAAATTTCTATTAAGCCGGTGATGCGCAATTGTGTTTCAAAAGGCAGAGCCAAAACAATGTTCCAACGCGATTTGTCGCCTGCGCTATCTACCGGCGCTCGCCATATTAAGGGGGTGGTTGCCGTTTTTTTTGCCCGGCTAATAACGGGCCGGGCAGCTTTTAATACCTGCCGGCAAATGGGGTCTTTAGAGATACGAATAGGGGTGTTTAGTTTGCGCCAGGTATGGGAGGGATTACCGGGATGACGCAGAACATATTCTGACAGGGCGGTAATAGTTTGCGCTCTTTCATCTATCTGGCAAATTACGCACGCTCCGGCATTTACGGCTTTGGTTAATTTTTTACTGATCGATTTCAACACCGTGTTCATATCCAGGCCGGCGCCCATTGTAACAATGCTGTCATAAATCAGGGCTTGTTCCCGCGAGTAGCGTTGTTTCACTTTTTGCAGCCGGGCGTTTGTTATGGCAATGGCAACGTGGTCGGCCAGGGCTTGTAAAATTTGGCCGTCGTCTTCAGAGAAGGCGTTAATCCGATCGCTTTCAACATCTAAAACTCCAACCAGGTCCTTGCCGACTATCAAAGGCATTGATAACTGAGACTTAACGGCGGGCAGCGCCGGATGGGCAAAAAAGTGAGGATTTTGAGAAACATCATTAACTACTACACCCTGACCTGTAGCGGCGACGCGTCCTACAATCCCCTTTTCAAGCGTTAGGGTAATTAAATCTTCCGGCTCAGGACGTTCTGTTTTCCAGACGGCATTTTGCAGGGTTAGGGTTTGCCCCGTGGGATCAAGCAGAAAAATGTTGACATACTCATACTCAAATTCTTGCTGGATGAGAACAACAATTTCATCCAGTAGTTCTTTGGAATCGGTTATGGTTACAATTTTTTTGTTTAGCTCGGTCACAATTTGCAGGTAGAGCGCTCGCCGGGTAAGGACGCCGGTGACAGGGTGAGCTTTTCTGCTTGTGGAAACTTGCGCGGCAGTCTTGAGAATACGGTTTTGAATTTCGATCAGGCTTTGCCAATCGACGTCGCTTAACTTGCCGGCCTCGGTTTTGGCCGCTTCAAAAGTGAGCGTAAGTAAATCCGTTAATATGACCCAGTCGCTTGGGGGTTCAACGCCATCCTGAGGAAGTTTAAACAAGTTGGACAGATAACCCGGTAGTTTTTCCGGAGTACTGGCGGCGGCGTGGAGCAGGGCCAGCCAGTCGCTAAAATTGGGGGTGGGTTGGTTGGCCGGTATATCAAAAAGATAATCGGCCCAACACGTTTTGAGGGCAGGGATAATTGTGGGTATCCAGGCTTCAAGGTCAACCTGAGATGAGGGTGTATTATTGTGCTTTAATTCTTTTGTTGGCATAAGCGCTTAGCTCTGGTCTAGCCAATGGCTCTTCCAAAAACTTTGTAGACACAAATTGTACCATAGATAGCTTGTGATACAAAGCAAACTGTTTGTTTATAGGGGAGTATGTCAGTTTGGGGGAAATTTATGTAGGACGGGCTTTCTAGCCTGTCCACCACCGGCCTATACGACTACCGCGCTCGGTTTACCTTGAAGCGCTGAATACACTGAAATAAAATGAGGGCGCTGAACTCAAATCAGCGCCCTCGGTGTGTTTTAAAAGCAGTGGTGATTTTGGGTCGGGTCTATCTATTCTTTAGCCTCGCCGTCTCTTTCAACCTGTCGTTCAACCTTCAACTCGGTCAGAACTACTTTAAACTCGGCCAGAGTGTTGACCTCAAAAGCGGCATCGCTCAGTTTGGTGATGGCGGCTAAATCAAGTGGCTCAAAATCCGGGTCAAAGTGGTCTAAGGTCGTTCCAAAGCGGTGGTTGAGAAAGCGGCGTAAAACCGTTAAGGCGGTTTCGCGGCCTTGTTCCAGACCCTGTTCCAATCCTTGTTCCAGACCTTGTTCTAATCCTTGCTCCAGACCTTGTTCCAGACCCTCTATTCGACCCTGTTCTACCCATTGTTCAACCAGTGTTGGCATCAGTTTCTCTCCTTCACTAAAGAGTTCTACAACAACTTGCTTTAACCCTTCTTCGCTAACCTTATCCGTGCCCCCGGCTATGTACCTCAATACTGTTTCCAGATACTCTATCGCCGTCCGTCGCTCCGATAGCTCTCTCAACAACCCCAGAATATCTCCCAACCGTTCTTCTACATCATCCTGCCAGATATATTTTAGCAGCCGCAAGCCCACCTGTAAAATGACCTGCCCTTTGATTTGCTCATCACTATACCGGCTCAAATCGCACAGCCAATACTGGTACGCCGGCACATACGCCTTCATTGCTGCGGGTAGCTCAAACAAAGCCGAAAATTCCAGCGCCACCCGCCACTTTTTCTGACCGTGATAAATCACCAAAGGCACAATCGGCAACAAGGGTCGCTGCTGTTTGAGCGACTGCTCCCAAATCCTGACCATATAGCGCAGCAGTTGCAGGGCTATCAGCCGGTCGGGATAGCTTTTGTGTTCAAACAGAACATAGATGTAGGTCTCTTGCCCACCTTGCAAGCCTACTTTGTACAGCAAATCAGAGAAATGCTCTTGCAGGTCAGGATCAATGAAACTGTCTTTGCTGATTTGCAGGGCAGAGAGGTCAAGCAAAGCCGCAAGCTCGGCAGGTAGATAATGGCGCAAGAAATCCTGGGCAGTTTCCTGGCGAGAAAAAAGGTCTTTGAAAAAACGGTCGTGGGGATTGACAAGCGGTTCCGGCATACGGCTATTATATGTCAAAATGAGCGGACAGACAACCAAACACTACTACGCCCCTTCCACAAACTCTTCGTCTGACTTCCACCCCCCCTACTCATAAGCAACGCTTTGGACGAACCTGACCCACTTATGCTATAATGCCCCCTAAGAAAAATTGAAATTCAGGATATTTATTTTTATGAAACGTTCTTGGCTGTTTTTGCAAAGTGTGCTGATAGTATTGATTCTCCCAATTTTGGCTTGCGGGCCTAATATAAGTCAAGTTACGCCCACCCCAACCAAAACGCCTAAAAAAGTACAGACTCTGGCCCCTCTAGCCACGGTTACGGCTACTGTGCCTGTTATTATTTTACCCACCGATACCCCCACTCCCACCAATACCCCCACGCCCACCGAAACGCCCATCCCTACCGATACTCCCACGCCCATCCCCACCGATACCCCCACGCCCATCCCCACCGATACCCCGCCGCCGCCACCACCAACCAACACGCCTGTACCGCCACCGCCGCCAACTTCTCCGCCTGCGCCACCCCCTCCACCGCCGCCGGCTCCCGACTCAAAACCCAATGTTGTTGTTGAACTTCGCGACGGAGACACATATGACGCCGGTGAAAAAATTAAGATAAAGTTTATTGTAACCGACCCCGATGGCGTTTGGAGTTTCACCTGGGGGATTTTTACTCAAAACCTGACCCCGCTCATAGGCGGCGAGAAGATATGCCACAATGCCCCCGAGTGCAGCCTTGAAGAAGAAGTTTATGCACCACCTATCCCCGGCACCTATATAGTTGGCGCGGATGCTGTGGACTCTAAGGGAGAAGGTGGTCGGGGAATTTCAGGAGTTAATATTAGATAAACCTGCTTTGGGTTGAATGAAATCTTGGGAATTATTGTTATAGCAGCAATTCCCGGTTTGACAATTAGGGTGAAAAAATTGTTGCAATTGTGGGCATTTCAGAGCAGAATTTCCAGAATGATAGAATTTTGATTCGTTAATTCTGCCAATTCTGCTCTTACGCCGGCAAAAATCAGTCCGACTG
>JAJRVO010000070.1 GCA_024277275.1 Chloroflexota bacterium | reverse complement strand
GTAAACCGGAGCCGGCGTCGATGATGATGGCGTCTTCACCCGACTGGATTTCAATGCAGGAAGTGTTGCCTCCGGCGGTGCCGCGTAACAAGGGCGGGAGTTCTCTGACATGTTCTCGAACCGCTTCCATGTCGTCGGTATCTATATCCGGCATACCAAAGATGGCCTGGCAAATCTTCTCTTCCACATCTTCGGGTTTGAGGGGAGAAGGAATGGAACCGCGTGATCCCCAGATTTTAATCCTCATAACAACTTTTGATAATCTTTCTTAACAGGATTGATGTACATTATACCTAAAAAACATTACAGTTTGTATTACAACAGTTAATGGCGTCTTAGGCGTCTACATCGACAAAAATTTACCGATCAAGGTTGCAGGGTTGCAGAGTTACAAGGTTGCAAAGTTACAAGGCTTCAAAAAAATAATGGAACGTCACCCTGCCACCCTGCCACCTTGCTACCCTGCCACCTTGCAACCGTGTTTTCCAAGCGCAGTTTTGCAAATAACTTGATTTCTTACTGCTTTATCTGCAATAATTAAGGCGTTGTGGTTTTCTTGGTGATGTAAATATAGACATTAGCAATAGTAGGGGGATTATCTATGTGCATAGATGGCTAATTAACAGGCCAAAATACCTCCCTAAATCTTACCCTGACTGAATTATCTTTAGTTTAACCCGTTATTGCCAGGATGACAAGGGGAAATTAGAGCTAGTGGCCCGGTTAATTTGCAAATTTTCTACCCCAATACTCCCTTTCCTAAAAACCCTAACCTGGACAAGCCAGAACCAAACAAGCGGGGAGTAGGAAGTAAGAAGTAAGAAGTAAGGGAAAAATCTCTACTCCCTACTCCCTACTCCCTACTTCCTACTTCCCGGACAACCTGAATTTTCTTGCCCAAAAAGCAAGGACTCAACTGCTAAGACCCTAAAGGTTTTTAAAACCTTTAGGGTCTGCAACGCTGGTTAGCAGGTTTTTAAGATATGTGTCGTTTATCCGTTTCTTTTGGTTTACAACTTGGCGTTTGGCTAACCATTTGGGCAAACCCCATACCCCAGCCAATTGACCGCGCAAGCGAGCGCGCGCCGCTTGGCCTCGCCAGGCGGCAAGAGCGTCAGCGGCAATCTTTAACTGCGCCCCAATGATTCCCCGCCAATGACGGCGAAAAATTGAAGCAGGCAGGTATTTGGCTAACACAAATATGGTGTTACGTCCGGTGTAATAACTGGCAACCACCCCGCCGCCGGTAGCGCTGAGATGATGATAAACCACCGCCTGAGGCGCAAATACGACTTTATACCCGGCCAGTTGGGCGCGCCAATTTAAATCGACATCTTCCAGATACATAAACAGGTCTTCGTCAAAAAGGCCAATATCATCCAGCATTTCCCGGCGATAGGCCACAGCCCCACCGCACCCCCCAAAAATGTAGGTGTCGTGGTCAAATTGACCTGTGTCTTTTTGCCACACCCCCCGATTGATGGGAATACCGTTAGTCCCAAAACCATCCCCGGCTGAATGTATCTTGTCCCGCTCGTTAAACAGCAGCATTTTGCAGGCCACAATTCCCGCATCCGGGTATGCTGCCAGGGTGTCGACCAGAGCTTGCGCCCAGCCGGGGGCAACTTCGGTATCGTTGTTGAGCGGGACTATGATTTGCCCGTTAGCTTGCTCAATGCCCCGGTTGATGGCTCCGGTAAGGCCCAAGTTTTGACCCAGTTCAATAATTTTGACTTCGGGAAAGTCGCGCCGGGTCAGGGTAACGGATTCGTCGGTGGAGCCGTTGTCGACAAGAGTGATTTCCAGGTGGGGGTAAGTTTGGCGTTGAAGGGCGTTGAAGCAGGGGGGCAAATGGTGTGAACCGTTGTAATGGGGAATGATAACAGAGAGGAGAAGATGCTTGCTCATCCTTGCTCAAAATACTCCATTGAGATTATGGCAAGTGATTTTAACTCAGAATTTACAATGCTTTTATTCATCACTCTCTATCTCTTTTAAGATTGCTTGGACATTCTTTTTTAGAGTTGGTATATCTCTTTGAGTGACTTTCCACACTGTTGTAAGATCAACCCCCATATAATTATGTATCAGCACGTCTCGTAAACCGGCAATGCGACGCCATGGAACATTGGTATGTTTAGAGCGCAAGCTCTGCGACAATCTCTTTGTTGCTTCTCCTATGATTTCCAATTGCCGAATTGTAGCATCTTGCCAGTGTGAAGTAGAGATAAAGATATCATGACCAACTGAGATATAGGTTTCAATTTTCTCAATGGCGTCCAAGATATGCCTGAGATAAACCTGATCCCCCTTCATAAAGCAACTGCTTCCTTTAATATCTGGTCCCGGATATAAGGGCTAATAGCAGCCTTAGTGACAACATCTACCTGACAACCTAGCAAATCTTCCAGGTCTTGTTTAATAGCAATTAGGTCCAACAGACTTCGGTCAGGGTCAAGTTGCACCAAAATATCAAGATCGCTGGCTGGTCCGGCCTCACCGCGAGCCAGCGAGCCGAAAACCTGGATATTTCGCGCTCCGTGACTGGCGGCAATTTGTAATACTTGGCGACGTTTTTCTTTTATAATCTTGCTAATATCCATGGTTAGCTCTTTTTCTTCACTATGGCAATCAGTTTACACACCCGCTTCAAAATACTCTGCTAACGCCTTTTGCCAGGGCCTTAGCTCAATGCCCAGTTCTGCGCCTTTAGTATTGACTAAGGGAGCAAAAGGCGGGACAACAGACGGACGTTGATATTCGGCCAGGGTGATGGGATGGATGGGGATATCTTCTTGGTCGCTAAGGCGGAGAATTTGTTTAGCAAAATCATAGCGGGAACAGTAGCCGGAGTTGGTGAAGTGGTAAATACCGTAGGCGCGGGTTTGAATGAGTTGAGCCACTGCTTCAACCAAATCAGGAACGTAGGTGGGGCTGCTTACCTCGTCTGTAACCACGCGCAACTCTTTGTTGGCGGCTGCGGCGGCAATGATTTTGGCCGGAAAGGTATTGCTGCCCTGACTGTACAACCAAGCCGTGCGAACAATGTAGAGTTTGTCTTTAAGGTAGTGGGCGGCCATTTGCTCGCCGGCTCTTTTGGAACTGCCATAAGGGTTAATGGGGTTGGTTCGGGCGTTTTCTGTATAAGGCCGCTCTGAGCGTCCGTCAAACACTTCGTTGGTAGAGATGTAAACCATCTCGGCGTTGGCTCGTAAACAGGCATGGGCCACGTTTTGGGTGCCAAAGGCGTTGACGCTAAAGGCCATATCGGGGTCTTTGGCGCAGCCATCCACATCGGTTATAGCCCCGGCGTGGATGATTAAATCGGGACGAAAATTTGAAAATGTATCCACGATAGTATGTTGGGCAACGTCAAAGTCGGGTATGTCGGCAGGTATAATGGTTGACGCTATAGGTTCTAATCTTTTTTGTAGCGCCCGCCCCAATTGGCCGAGTGCGCCGGTGATTATAATTCGCATAATTCCTCTGTTTTTAAGAAATGATGAATGATGAATGATGAGTGATACAGCACGATAATTCATCGTTCATCATTCATCACTATGTTATAAATGTAGTCCCGGCAGAGCATCCGGTTCTGGCCGAGGCGTGGTTTCGTCCAGGCGGTGTCGAACCAAATTTACCAGGAGATTAAGAAACATGATAGGCCAGGGTAGTAAAAATCCCAAAATAGCGGCAATCATAACTTCAAAAAAAGCGGTGATTTGCCAAAAAACCGGGTTAACTGCCGGTAAATACCAGGTGATAATAAAACCGTTTTGCCAAAATGCCCAAAAGAGCGGCAAGGCAAAAACAAATGTAACCAGTACGCCAAACCCGTAGCCGGCGGCCAATAGCGTTACCCAATTTTCTTCATTGACCAGCATAAGCAAAATCAGTATCAATCCACCCCCCGCTAACATGCTAACTGCGGTTCGGCGGGCAATGTCAAAGGGTAACTCTGCAAAGTTGTTTAAATCGCTGATAGAGTAACTGTAGCCCTGAATCCGATAAAGAGTATGGTACAAGCCAATTGTGGCAATGGCAGCCACAATAATTAATCCCAGGTAAGGTCCGCGTTGTCGCCACATTACAATAAACCAGATGGATAATATAGCGCCTACAACCAGCAACCGCGACACTTGCTCTGACCGGATGCGGTTGTATCTGGTAATTATCATTTGAGAATCGGCTGCTTCCTGAGTTAAACGAGCTAATTGAAAAGCGCCGCTAATGTTGTTTTGGGCAAAAGCGGTTTGAGCGCGGGCCAGATCGGTAGATAATGTGTCGGGCAAGGATGTTGTGGGGTTTTTAATTTTGGTTAGATAGGCTTGGGCCAAAGCAATCCGTTGTTGAGTCAGGGTCAGTTGAGCAATGGTTTGGTTTTGCTCATTTAGCCGGAGCATTTCAAATAGAATCCGGCCTTGTGTTGCCGTTGGAGGAACTGCCCCCAATAATGCTGAAATTGTGGGCGCAATGTCAATGTGGCTAACGTCGCTGTAGCTTCCGGGGATAATATTTTGGCCTACAATGACAAGCGGTTGCCGGACAATTTCAAGCTCAGTTCCGCCATAGCCCCCGGAAGCCGTGTAGCCGTGGTCTCCCAAAATAATTAAAGCGCCCCGATTTGTATCCGTAGCCCGGCTAATTTGACTCAAATATGCGTCTATATTGCCGGCAGCCAACCGATAAGCGTTGCCGGATGGCCCGCCCTGGTGTTTGGCGGCAAAGTCAAGTTGGGTTAAGTGAATAAAAACCAGCCCGGTGTTGTTGTCTTTTAAAATGGGTAAAGCCGCTTCTACAATGGCTTGATCAGCTTCCGGCCCTGATGTGTCTACAAAAAATGTCTCGTCCAAATAGTTGCCGGGGATGAGGCGTCGCCAATGGGCCGGTCCTAAAATTGCTGTTTTGTGTTGACTCTGGCGAGCGCGGGTAAAAATAGTATCTATCTCTATTGGTGATAGGTCTTCTAACGATTTATCAAAAAGAGGCGCGCCGTTGGTTTCTGGCGACGCGCCTGTAACCAGCGTGATTTGAGCTATCTGCGAGTAACTGGGGGCTGAACTTTGAATGACCGCATTGGCTCCAACCTGGGCAAGTTGTTGAAACGCGGGTAAATTAAGCGATTCTAAAGCGTCATACCCCAAGCCGCCAACCAGCACAACCACAACGTTACCCATTTTTGGCAATGGCGATACCTGAGGCAGTAGTTCTGTGTCCACTAAAGGAGATTGGTAATTTTTAATAGACTCGTAAAATGCCTGCGCCCAGAAAATAGCGCCAATGGCGGCGCTAATCAACATAAAAATGCTTAATCCAATGGATAGATACTTTTTCATAATACGGCAGATTATACCAGTTTTTCTTAAAAACTGTAATTGCCAACAATTTGTTGCACCCTCAAAAAGCAGGTTCTGATGTCGCCTGCCCAATTTTGGAGATTTATTAAAAAAGTGTAACATGTATTCTTGCGCAGCAACCATAATCGTTATTTATGTAAAAAACGGGAAATTTTTACAGCAGCGTATGCATTACAACGCAAAATGGCGATGGTTTTGTTATGAAGGAGAGATAATTTTTGCGAGGGAAAAATCCCTTGGCTAAGGGACAATGGGAACACTTATGGAAGTAAATATAGAACAACTGGAACATCGTTATCAATCGTTGTTTGGCGATTTTCAAACCGGCAAAATTAATGAAGCGATGTTCACCTCAGAAGTAGATAAAATCCAGTTTAGAGATGACTGGGGGCGGTATTGGATGTTGGGCGCTCAAAGCGGGGCCTGGCACTATTACGATGGTCAGGCCTGGCATCAGGCCAACCCTTATGACGCCGATAAACTCCCTTTTTTGGATGACCAGGGACGATATTGGCAAAGAGGCGCTAAAAGCGGAGACTGGTACTATTCTCAGGCCGAAACAGATGAGTGGGTAAAACCGGGAGAGAGCGACCCGTCTGGCCCTTTGCCTGTGCAAACGCCCTTGCCTGGGCAAGCGGGGCAGTGGCAAGCTCCTCCAACTTTTGCCGATGCGTATGCTCAACCGCAAGCCGCCCAAACCGAGGGGACCCCTCCTAATCAATTTGAGGCTCAATTATTTCAGGATGATGAGGGCCGCTACTGGACGGTTGGGGCCAAAACCGGACAATGGTATTTTTACGATGAGCAGGGATGGCATCCGGCCCATGAATTTCAGTCTGGGGTAGCGCCGCAAGCTCAACAGCCGCCGCCTTATCAGCCTCAACCTCAGCCTCAACCATCGGCTTACACGCCTTACTCGCAGCAGGCGCAAACGCCCTATCAAACGCCTCAAACCTCGGGGATTGCTCAAGGTTATGCTTCGCAGCCTTATCAGCCTCAACCAGATGCAGCGCCGGCGACGCATCCCGTCCAAACTTATCCGGCGCAATCGCAACAGCCTGCCGAGCGCCAACAACCTTCTCCCGCGCCCCAGCCGCAACCGGCCCAAGCGTACATGCCGCCGGCAGAGCCACAACCTGCTCAATCACAGCAACCTGTTGAGCGCCAACCTGCTGTTGCTGCCTCTCAATCGCAGCCGGTGCAAGGGTATGCGTCCGCGCCTGCGCCGGCCCCCCAGGCGGTAAGAGAACAGCCCGGACCGGCCTATTCGGCTCAATCGCAACCTCAACCTGCTCCGGCAGAATCCCCTGTGGATGCAACGCCCAGTCCTCCTCAAGGGACTTCTCAATCCGGCACGTGGTACTATTTCGACGGCAATCAATGGCTTAAATATTCGTCGGGCGAGCCGGCAGATGAAACCCCGCCGGACCCCAGAATGATTTTGGATCAGGAACCTGACTCGTCCAAAGTTAAAGCCGGGCCAAAAAGTGAACCCGTTGTTGCTGAATTTTTTGAAGATGACGAACCTCCCATTGAGGTTGTTGATGTAGAGGTCATTACAGTTATTGAAGCCGAACCAGATATAGAACCGGAACCTTATGTGCCGCCAACGCCAGAAGTTTCCAGAGAGCCGGTAGCGCCTGTTTCTCCAACAACAGATGAGGTCAGGCCCAGGCGAACAAAACCCTTGGTGGATACGCCCGCCCCTGCTCCCATACCGCCTGAGCCTCAACGACAACCCAAAAAGCGAACGCCATCAGACCCTGGTCGCCCGGTAACGCCCAGAAAAAAAGCAACTGCCCACGAACCAACCATAATTATTCCTACAGGTTCAACGGCTTCCGGAATCTCTGCGCCCTCGTCAACCCGGGCCGGCCGGTCGCCAAAACCCCGCACTATGTCCGAACAACGTCGCGCCCGTGAAGATACGGTTCCTATTGAGCCTGTGCCTTTACCCGGGCCGGAAGCGCGACCTAAACATAGCCGACCTCGCCACCAAAAAATTACGCAATCTATGCCAAAAATAGCGCGTAGCCCCGGAGACCGCTCTGATGTAAATCAGGCCGGGGTAGCTAAACGGGCCAGGCAGGTTACAGAAGAGATTAGCACATCTGTGCCGGAAAGCCAGCCAATTCAACAAGAGCAACCACAAAAAGAGGGTTACACTTTTGGCGCTATTTTACGTTCCTTCCCCAGTACATTTTGGACTGGCCTTGCAGGCTTAATTGTGCTGCTTATTGTTGGCGGCCTTATTATTGTTGGGACAACAATGTTTTCCTTAAGCGACAGTCCTCTTGATGTTGGCGGAGTGGCGGCTGTGCAAAGCCCTACCCCTACGCTGGATGCCGCGTTACCTGATTCTACCCCCACACTCGGCCCCACCCCAACCACATCTGCCGAAACCATAGATACGCCCACTCCGGTTTCTGTAACCGGCTTTAGCAGCGCCGGTCTGGATTTTACTCTGGAATATCCTGAAAATTGGCTCACTAGTGAGGATACGTCTCAAGTCATTTTCTCCTCCTCAGAAGAAGGACTTTTACCTGATGAGTTAAAAGATGTCAGTTTTCGGGTAGGTATGTCAGATGACGAAAGCCCTTCCATTTCAGATTTGTTAACCAGTGTGCTGGCAAAGTTTACGCCGGAAGCGGAAATTCTTAATGAAGGAACCATCAGTATTGCTTCGCAAACCTGGACCTCGACCCTGATACAATTTGAGGACGAAAACCTGGGGGGACAAGGATACGCCACGTTGGCTGTTACCAACAAAGATGGCGTGGGGTATTTTTTAATCGCGGTTGCCCAGGCAGCAGAGTGGAACTCTGTCCAGCCTATGTTTCAAGAGATAATCAACAGTTTTCGGTTTGGTCAATCTGAGGTTGTTGTCCAAGCCACGCCAAATCCAACGCCTCAGCCTACAACCGATTCTTCTACAACAGAACCTCAGCCAACTGTTAGCGATGAGCAATTAACCGCTACCCCAACCCCCACGCTTGCTCCACAGCCGGCTGCACTGCCGGGGGCGGCTGCTACGCCACTGGTTTATCTAGTGCAATCTGGCGACACGCTTATAGGTATAGCCATAAAATTTGGGGTTGATGTAGACTTGTTGGCCTCTGAAAACGGCATTACCGATCCTGAAACCTTAAAGGTGGATCAAGAGCTTACCATACCTTTTACGGCCGAAGAGTTGAAAGCGTTTAATGAAAGCGGCGGAGCGGCGGCAATAACTTCTTCCGACTCAAGCGATGAGGCCGCCTCTGGCGAGACAGATTCAACTGAAACGGCCTCTACTGAAACAGCGGCAACCTCAGAAGAGTCTCCTTCCTCAGAGGAGTCTCCTCCTGCGGAAGAGCCTCCTCCTGCGGCTGACGGCCCGCCCGTTAGCGGCAAAATAGTCTATCCTGCCTTCAATCCGGACATCAACAGTTATGATTTGTGGATGGTTAATGCCGCTACCGGCGAGCAAACGCTGATTGTCGGCAATGCCAGTCAACCTGCTTTTAACAAAGACGGCAGTCTGCTGGCTTATCGATCTTGGGAGTTAAGCACCAGAGGAATTTTCTTTAGAGACTTTGTTGGGGGACGAAATGGTAAAGTAACCAATTTTGGAGAAGACGGATTACCTACCTGGTCTCCTGACGGCTTTACATTTGCTTTTGCCAGTCGTAAAGAGGGAGACCGCGTGCCTCGTATTTACATAGGCAACCAGAACGGAGGGGACCCATTTGGCCTTGCTTTCCAAGGGGAATACCCCTCTACTTTTCCAGACGGCAAGTTGGCGGTAAAGGGCTGCACGCCTTCAGGCGATTGTGGTATTTTTGCTATGGGCGCTGCGGGCGGCGCTGAGAAAAAGATTAGCGGCGAGGCGGCAGATACAGCCCCGGCCCCATCCCGGGATGGAAGCAGAATTGCATTTATGTCTTTAGGAAGAGGCGGTAATAACTGGGAAATCTGGGTAATGGGCGCCGATGGTTCAAACCCTCAGCGCCTTACAGAAAATGGAAATAATGATGGCTTACCTGCCTGGTCTCCTGATGGTCAAAGCATAGCCTATGTGTCGGACCAGGGCGGGGTGTGGGCTATTTGGGTAATGAATGCAGACGGCAGCGGCCAACGCAAATTGGTTGATATGAATGGCTCGCCGGATGGTAAAGTTCTGCACGACGAATTTAACTCAAGAGGTTGGTTAGAAGAGCGCATCTCTTGGGCGCCATAGCCGGTAAATCAGTAATCAGTAATCAGTAATTAGTAATTACTCAGTACTTACGCGGTTTAGAGCAGAATTAGCTGAATGAGAGAATTTTATTCTAATATTCTGCCGATTCTGCTCTAAATGAGGCGCAAAACCGTATACTGAACGGCAACTGCGTAAGTACTGTTACTAACAACTGCCCACTGCCTACTGCCCACTGGCAACTGGGTTCTTTGGTCCATTGACGCTTGTTTATAGCGATGCTATAATGAAACACATCTTATAACTTAAAATCAGGTGAATTGATGGCAACTTTAGTAGGTAAAACTGTAGGCAAATATAGGGTTGTAGCCAGGTTAGGTCGCGGCGGTATGGCCGAGGTTTACAAAGCTTACCAACCTGGTTTGGATCGCTATGTTGGGATTAAGGTTTTGCACGCTCATTTGGTCGATGATCAGGATTTTATCGGCAGGTTTGAGCGAGAAGCGCTGGCTATTGGCAAATTGCGCCATCCCAACATTGTTCAGGCTCTTGATTTTGACCGCGAGGGCGAAACCTATTTTATGGCGATGGAGTACATTGACGGTCCAACCCTTAAAACTGAGATAAAGGCCAGAAGAGACGCCAACCAGCCGTTTACCTTCCAGGAAATCTCACGTATTTTTACCGGGTTGTGCAGCGCCATTGATTATGCCCACGCCCGAGGTATGGTTCACCGCGATATAAAACCCGCCAATGTGATGATTAATGAGGAAGGACAGATTGTTTTAACCGATTTTGGTATTGCCCGCATTATGGGCGCTACTCAATATACCCAAACCGGCGCTCTTTCAGGAACGCCGGCCTATATGTCGCCGGAACAAGGCCAGGGTGAGCGTGGCGATGAACGTAGCGATATTTACTCGTTAGGGATTATGCTTTATGAAATGGTAACCGGAATGGTTCCTTATGATGCCGACACCCCGTTTGCCGTTATTATGAAGCACATCAGCGAACCTTTACCGATGCCAACCAAAGTCAATCCGGATATTCCTGAAGAGGTAGAACGTGTCATCATTAAAGCTATGAGCAAAGAGCCGGGTGATCGTTTCCAAACAGCGGGAGAGTTGGCCATAGCATTACGCAATGCAGTTGGGGTATCGCCTGATGAAAGCTTACAAAGGATACCTTTGGCAACTGTAGCATCGGCGCCAAAAGTTGATCAAATTGAACACCCCACCGGCCGTATTACCGATGCGGAAAGAACTGTTTCTACCGGCAGCGACGGGCGCGAGGCAACTGCCTGGACTTCCGGCGGCGCGGCGGCTACTATAGCCGCGCCTGCCAAAAAGCAAAATATGCTTCCACTCTTTATTGGCGGGGGTGTTGTTATCTTGGCTCTAATGGGCGTCATTCTGGTGTTTTTGGTACTACCTGCTATTATGGCTAAACAGATGCCTGATACCGGCGCTACGGAAACCGTTGTTGCTGTTGCGGCTGCTACGGATTTAGCGCAGCAAGCCGAGCAAGCCGCAACAACTGCTACCGCCCAAGCTGCGGCTGCCGCTACTTCGGCAATTTTAGCCCCCACAGAAACTGCGCAGGCAGCCATTGCCGAGGCAGAGCGTATTGCCGCTACGGAAGTCGCTCAAGCTACCAGAGATGCCGGTTTGGTAGGAGGGATATTGGCGACAGCCCAGGCTGCCACCGAGGAAGCCGCTACCGCAGAGGCTATTATAGGCGAAACCGCTACGGCCGAAACAATTGCCGGCTTTACCGCAACCCCAATCCCCACTGAAACGCCAACTCCGGCCCCGCCTACAAATACCCCGCTCCCTGCGCTCCCAACAAATACTCCAACCCCGGCCCCGCCTACAGATACGCCCACTCCCGAAAGACCGCCAATATCAGGAAGACTTGCTTTTCCGGTAGACAATGGAAAGGGTAATTATAATGTCGTCATTGCCTCGATGCCCGATGGCAAGATATTCAAGGAAATTGAAGGGGCGCGTCAACCGCACTTTCGAGACGATGGAGCAAGGTTGCTGGTTAACGGTCAGGGTGGTGGCTTTGGGGAGAATATTTTGGAAGCCAGCGGCAACGGCGATCTTGAACGAATGGTCAGCGGCTCACCGTCAGATATGTTTCCTATATACAAGCCTGATGGCACAACGATAGCTTATAGTAACCCTCAGTTGGCTTTTGGTTCGCAAGGATACCAATCTTATTTGTTTGTGCAATGCAGTGTTAACCTGCCCATACAAGAAAACGATCCTAAATGCCAAATCGTTGCCGATTTTTTGGCTATTGTGCCGGCTGGAATCATGGGTGATATTATAGGGTCGCATCCTGTTTGGACAACTGGTGATCAGCTTGTTTATCATGGCTGTAACACCTGGAGAGGCGGTGGTTCTTGCGGCATCTTTTCTGTCGGTTCTTGGGCAACCAAACGCCTGAGTGAAGGCGAAAACCCTCACAAGCTTCTTGATGGAACCAGTTTGTATCCTACCGATGCCAGAGCCGGTTTGGTAGCTTTTATGTCTCGTGAGTCTGGAGACTGGGAAGCTTTTGTGATGGGTGAAGGTGGAGGAACTCCTGTTAATATCTCTAATAGCACAACCTCTAACGATGGCTTACCAACAATTTCCCCTAGTGGTCAATGGGTGGCCTTTGCTTCTGATCGTAATGGGGGTGCATGGGCCATTTACGTTGCTCCAGCCAGCGGTGGTCAGGTTCAGAAGCTATTTGATTTCCCCAAGTCTAACCCGTGGGGTACCGGCGATAGGGAGTGGATTAACGAGCGAATGTCTTGGGCGCCATAAATTAAATTGTGTAGCAAGCAAAAAGAGCTATTTTTGTCTTGTTCCAAAACTCTGGTTTCAAAACGAAAAGAGCCGCTTCAGTTTAAATGCTGAAGCGGCTCTTTTCGTTTTGAATAAATATTGTGAATACCACCTTACCCAAAAATGGCGGCAATTTGATTAGCCGCCTGGCGTATAGAAAGGGTCACTAATCCCAATTTGTCATCGGCTGGAATCAGTACAAATAGAATGGTGCGTTTTCCTGCATTTGTTACTACAGCCGTGCGTCGCTCTCCTTCAAGCAAAATTCGGTTTAGACGGCCCTGTTCCAAACGCCCGCTAAAATCTTTGGCCATATCCACCAGGTCAGAGGCAACCAGCGCTATGTCATCATATTCATAATGGGGAATACCGGAAGCTACATTTAGGCCGTCATCGCTAACAACTAAGGCGCTAAGTATATTGGGGTTACGCAGGGTTAACTCATCTAAAACTTCTTTCAGTAATTGATTGTTGTCTTTTGATTTATTATTGTTTATCAATTAGTGTTGCCCTCTAAGATATTGCTGATTGTGTGCGCGCTTTGTTTTAATGCATAAAGCGCCAATCCCATTTTGGCTTCTTTCCCCACCATAATTGCCACAGAGGCCCTTCTGTTGGCAGGAACTACCAGCATACCTCCATCATTGCCCTCAATTAACAGACGAATCATTTCACCTTGAGCCAGGCGAGAGAGAGTTCGCTCTCCTAAGGCAATGAGCGTGGCGGCCATAGCCGCCACTTGAGGGCTGCTTGTTGGGCCTTCTTCGTCCATGTCGCCCTCATAAGGCGTGTAGGCTGCTACCACAAACCCTTCTATACTAACAATAACAGCGCCCTGAACGCCTTCTAATTTGATACACATTTTTTTTAAAGCTTCTTCAAGAAGATCGGTTCTGTAAACTTGAGCCATTGATTTTCTAAACCCTTTTTAGAGTAGCGATTTTACTGACAATCTGATTATATCTCACAGAAAATATGAGGGCAATAGGAGTGAATGACTAATTGCGATTTGAAAAAACGGCTGAATTTTTTAGAACGGAAAAATAAGGTCTGAAACAAATGGCAGTAGCGGTCTTTGCTTAAGTAAATTCAAGATTTGTATACTACTTGGACCAGACAAATGTCCTTACATCGCTTTGCGGACTCAAAGGTAAATCTATGCTGTCAGGTGTGAGGGCAGAATTGTCTTTTCTAACCGTAATCCACCAGTAAAACCGGTCTCCTCCTGCCTCGCCAACTCCTATACCGCTATCTAACTGAATTCGGGATTCGCGGGTTCGGGTGCTACCCATGTATTGGGGTTCATCTGCAAAGATGTGCATAATGGTTAGATCGTAGTATTCATCTTCTTGCAATTCGCCAATGGGTTCCCACTCTAAAAACACCTCAGAAAACTCTCCGGCAAAGACGGTATCATCTTCCGGGATAATTATCTGGGGTTTATCGTATTTTATACGAACAGGCTCAATTTGTGGGGTTGCTTCGCCAGAGGGCGTGGCCTCGCCCGGGGTGGGGGTTTGATCTTCACTGCTGCCGGTTGTTGTTTCTACAGGTTGTGGTTGTTGAACCGGCTGCCGGCTAAATGCCAGTAATAATTCAGCTCGTCGCGTTTGTGCTTTGCTGGGGTCGTCAACATTAAGCGCCAGTGCGGCTTCATAATCTCCCAGGGCAGCGGCAATGGTTTCTGGGGTTTCTTGCCGAACTTCGGCTCGACCAAGATAGGCTTGGTATAGTAAGAGTTTGGCGTTTCCGCCGGCGTAATCAGGCTCGGCCGCTACAATGGGAGTAAGCATAGGAATCAGTGTGTCGTAATTATCTTTTGAGGTATTGAGAACCTTAAGATAGGTTGTAGCGCGTTTGGCCTGATCTTCCAGGTCTATCCGTCGGGGACACTCTGCCGCGCCGATTTTGAAATCGGCCAGGGCTTGGCGGACAATTTCTTTTTCATTCCGCGTCTCAATATTGGCAAGGTACTCTACGCCTCTCCCTACATAAGAATCGCAAAGCAAAGAAGATACCAGCGCTTCTTGATATTCGGCATCTGTAGAGCGCACCTCATTAAGCGTGTCTATGGCTTCGGTCCATAACGCTATATCTATAGCTGTTTGGACTTCTTCCAGAGCTATGGCAAGCGGGTCTTCTTCTGGTGTTGGGGTGGCGGCAATAGTAGGCGTAGGCGTAGGCACCGGCGTAAGCGTAGGCGTGGGTGTGGCTATAAGTTCGCGCCTGATATCGGCTGCATCGGCGTAATCCGGGTCCTCGTTTAAGATTTGCTCCAGTTTGGCAATGGCCTCCTCTTCGTCCCCGCGCTCAAGAGATTGTTGGGCTTCTTCGTAAAGCACTTTTAGCCGTTGCTTGGCGTCATCATCTCCCGCCGCTTGATTATTGGCCCCCAGGCTCCAAAAAGTGAGGGCAATAATTGCTATAATTCCAACGGTTATCGATCCCCATCGCCACACATCTTGCGACATGTGCTGCCCAAGATTTTTTAGCCTTCGAGTCAGGCTTGGATTACTGAGTTGTTCGGCTTCAGCCAGTAACTGTTCAGTTTGCTTATAGCCGGGAACAAGTTCTTGTACTTCTCTAAAAGCCTCAACAGCGCCTTGCCATCGTTCCGAATCCATATGAGAGAGGGCTTCATTGTAACGCGTTGAAACAAACTGCTCAATATTCTCTTTTTTTAGGGTTTCGTGCGCTTTTGGCAGTAGTTCAGCAACGTCTTGGTAGTTGGGTTCAAGTTCAATTATAACGTTAAAGTGGTTAACAGCTTCTTCCCAACGCCCTCCTTCCATTGCCCGACGCCCGGTTCTGTAGAGCGAAAACAAACGGGCTTCTTCTTCAACAACGGCTAACTTTTCGGAGATTTCTGTGTTGCCGGGGTCTAGTTGTGCGGCTTGGCTCAAGAGATCAACGGCCCGCGCCCATTCTTGCGAATCTATTGCCTGGGTAGCTCGCTGGTTAAGGCTATCGATCATTGGCCCTTTGTCCAGATGAACGGTAGATTTGGGGTCCTCAATATCATCCGGGATGGGTTGACCGGCTAAAACCGCGGCAATGGCCTGGCGGAGCATAGCGGGGGTTTGGAAGCGATCTTCGGGTCTTTTTGCCAGCATCCTGTTAAGTAAAGTTCGGACGTTTTCCGGAATTTCGCCGTCTGCCAGATTAATTGGAGGCGGTTCGCTGGTGATATGCTGGCTGATGATGGACCAGGGACTTTTAGCGTCAAAAGGAATATTGCCGCTAAGCAGCTCGTACAAAACAATCCCAGATGAATAAACGTCGGATCGGATATCGACTTCTTCGCCCATTGCCTGTTCCGGAGAGGCGTAATAGGGGCTGCCGATAAACCCTGATTGAGTTAGGGAAGGTAAAGTGGGGATGCGGGCTATGCCAAAATCTAGCACTTTTAATAACCCGCTGTCGGTCAACATCATATTTTGCGGCTTTATGTCTCTGTGGACAACGCCGTGAGCATGGGCGTGTTCAAGCGCAGTGGCTAACTGGTCTACAATTTCAAGCGTAAATTTCCAGTCAAAGCAGCCTTTTTCTTCAAGGATTTCGTGTAAATCTTGACCCTCAACATATTCCATGACCAAATAATGCAGATCACGGTCGGCGCCATAATCCAATACTCGTACAATGTGCGAGTCGGTTAATGTACTGGCTAACTTAGCCTCGCGGATGAAGCGTTGAATAAAAGATACGTCTTCGCTAAATTGAGGATAAAGTATTTTAACGGCAACTAACTCGTTCCCTTTTAGGTCTTCGGCTAAATAAACTTTAGCCATACCGCCCGCGCCAACTTCGCGGAGAACTCTATAGCGGTTGCCGAGATTTTTACCAATCAAGGTTTGCTCCTGTACTGTGCCTTACCGTACTGAGTGAGTGCAGGGTGATTATTGTAGTTTAACAAGCGCAATTTGAATAGATGGAAGAAACCCTTGTTAGGCTGATTATACCTCACTTGGAATATAAAGCCAAGATAAAAATTACAAGCACAGTTTGTTCTCTCTCTATAATATCATTGTTTTTTAATCAAGATAGTTACAGGTTGATTACAGTTAATGCCAACGTAGTTCTGGTTGACTGGATAATCGTTCTAAACGCCATTTCCAACCAACGGGATAGCCGATCATTTTGGCAATGTCGCCTGTAATTCTAATAATAGGGACCCAAAAGACGGCTTGCAATTTTTCAAACCGCGATAAATGTCCCCACTGTAAAAACAGCCGCCGGTAAGGCGTGTAAAACATACCTGCCGCTCCCAGGATAATGCCCGCTAACCACCACCACGGCGATATTGCAATTCCTGAAATGAACAATAGGGGTAAAGCAAAAAGATAAGTTAAATAGCGGATGGCATGCCGTTTGCGCCATAAATCTGCTTTGCCGTCGCCGCGAGCATATTGATAGTATTGCTTAAAAAAGGCTTGCAGAGCGCTGCGAGGTCGAAAATAGACTATAGCATCTGGCGCAAGAGTAAATAATCCGGTCTCGTCCCGAAGTCGAAAATCAAAAATAAGGTCTTCGCAAAAATCGAGCCATTCAGGGTAGCGACCTGCCGCCTCCCAGCTTGATTTAAGAAAGGCAATAGATCGGCTGCTGGGCAAAAAGGTAGCCGGGTTAATGTCTGAAATCAGAGGGAGAACTGTTGCTCCCATAGCTACCTCAAAGGCAGAATGTGGATCAGGGATAAAAAAACCTGCTACAACTGCCGGCGGCGTTTGGGTTTGGAAAGGGTTAAGCAGTTTTTCCAGCCAATGTTTGTCCAGTTGTACGCCGGCATCGGTGCCGGCTATAATGGGGCCGGTTGCCGCTTCAATGGCAATATTTCGACCCCGGCTAATATTGGCCCCCGGCGATACAATGACCTGCACCGGCGCTTGTTGTTTTTTGCCAAATTGCTCCAGGATAGCAACCGTGTCATCGGTTGACCCCCCGTCAACAAAGATAATCTCATCCGGCAAGCGCGTTTGTTGCGAGAGCGAGTCTAATAATTTTTTAATTGATGGCCCTTCGTTAAGAACTGTGCAAATAACAGAAACTTTTAAACTCATTTAGTTTTTGACTACTATTTACAAGAGATTAACTTTACGTAATGTTGTGACGACAAAGGTTACATGGTATAATAAGCTGGTAGTATAATGGAGCGTATAAACCAATGAAAGCCCGATATTGGAGTTTAGCAGTAGTTTTGGTTTTAATCAACTATTTGATTTTTGCCACGCTTTTTACTCGCCTGCTTGAAACCGATTTTGGCAAAAATCGAGTTGTGCATACCCCCATTCCTACCTTTACCCCCGCTCCCGCAGAACCGATAGCTATTGTTCCCACGCCTGTGCCGGTTTTGCCGGAACCGTCGCCGACCGCTACCCGGGTTTTGATTGCTCCTGAGAGCAATGCCGGAGGCGCCGATTTAGCTCCTGATGCTTCTCAGCCTGTTTCTGCGCCGGTTAACCAGGCCCAACTTATTGCTCCCGGCCCCGTTAATATTCGCTCCGGTCCCGGCATTGATCATCCGGTAATTGGAACGCTTAACCCTAACACCGTTATGCCCATTGTAGGCCGCAACAGCGATGCTTCATGGTGGCAAATAGAAATTACCAACGGCACAATGGGCTGGGTATCTAACGCCGTAGTTAATGCCAGTAATACTAGCGCCGTGCCATTGGTAGAGTTGGTGTCTTCATCCTCTCCACCTCCGGTTTCGGCCCAACCCGCAGCCAGCAAATCACCCGCTGCTCCGCCACAGTCACACTATCAATACGAACCAACCGGCTGGTGGGATAATGGCAGCCCCGGCCCAACCCGTTTTTCCGGCGAGATCAAAGATGCCAACGGCAATCCGGTTAACGGCGCATTTTTACAAGCCAGTTGCGGCGACTACTCGACCATCTCTTATCCCTCCGGCCCGGTAGGTTGGGGAGGGTATAATGTCAGCGCCGACTGGTCTCCCGGTTTTTATGACCTTACGGTTGACAACAAACCGGTTCCTTGCCTGTGGATTTTAACCGTGGTAGATACGGATGACCGCGAACACGTAAAAGCTACGTTATCGGAATCGGTTCCGGTAGAGGTTACGCTTGAGAAATCAAGCATTGTCGCTAACTGGCGCAAGAATTGGTAGGCGCAACAATTAGGCCCTTAAGGGACACACATCGACAAAAAACTGTCGATCTTTCTTTGTAACCAATTTTGCCAGAGACCAATTTACGATTGACAATTGGATTTTGCTTGAGTAATCTTAATCGTAAATCCAAAATCCAAAATCGTAAATCGTTATAGTGTCTTACCTGTTCTTTTCTTTCCTCACAAATAAGAACGTCCCAATAACCAGAAAAGCCCCAAACAAAGCAGCGATAACCCCCAGGTTAAAAATTGGACCATGTAAAACCACCGCGGGGTATTCCGGTTGTCCGGCATAAAAAACGGCCCGCGCCAAATCAACGGCGTAACGCATAGGCGAGATGCGCGAGAAGAAATCAAGATACCAGGGCAGGTTGTCGATGGGGGTAAAAACTCCGGCCAGAAAATATTGCGGCAGCATAATAAAAGGAAAAACCTGGTTGGCCGCTCGTTGACTGTTGAGATTAGCCATAATAATCACCCCAAACGCTCCCCCAAAAAGGCAGATGATTAAAGCTATTGGGGCTAGAGTTAACGCCTGGGTTAAAGACAGCGGGATGCCGAGGATGATGGCAAAAGCCACAATGCCAATCCCCTGGGCCATAGACACTAATGACTCCCCAAAAACCTTGCCGAAAATAATTGAATAACGCGAGATAGGCGAAACGAAAATCTCCTGACTAAAGTCATTTTCCCGGTCTTCAATTAAAGAGATTAACCCCATAGCCGATGACTGAAAAAGGGTTTGGGCTAACACGCCGGTAAAGGTAAAGGTCAAAAAGTTGTATCCTATTTCATCCCCAAAGCTGGCCTCAAAGCTGCCCCCCAAAACGGCAATAAAAATTAAGGGGAAAATTAAGGTTGAAACCATCCGTACCGAGTCGCGCAGAAATTTCATCAGGTCTCGATAGGCCAGGGCTACGATTGCGTTAGCTTCGCTCATTACTCCTCCACAATTGCCATGTAGGCATCTTCCAGGCTGGGATTATGGGTTTTTAGCACGGTCAGCGGCGTGTCAATTGATTTTAAAAGCCGGTGTCCGGTACGGCTACTATTTAGCCCGATTTTAAAAAGGGGTGTTTCGGTAAAAGGAACGGCCAGTTTGTTCAGTTCGACTCGGAGCGCCGCCCGGTCTTCGGCGTCGATGAGCAGGTAGGTCTCAACCA
This sequence comes from Chloroflexota bacterium, assembly GCA_024277275.1. Taxonomy (GTDB): domain Bacteria; phylum Chloroflexota; class Anaerolineae; order 4572-78; family J111; genus JAJRVO01. The sequence continues at coordinate 1,199 of JAJRVO010000070.1, read as the reverse complement.
GGTCCGATTTAACCTCATCCGGCGTGCCGAAAGAGACAATTTTGCCCTTGCTGATGATGCAGGTGGTATCGGCCTCTTCAGCCTCGTCCAGGTAGTGGGTGGTCAGAAAGACGGTGGTTCCGCTTTCGCTGCGCACCCGGCGGATATATTCCCACAGATTGCGCCGGCTGGCCGGGTCAAGACCGACTGTAGGCTCGTCTAAAAATAACACCTTGGGGCGGTGGATTAAACTGCGGATAATTTCCAGTTTGCGCTTCATACCCCCGGAAAAGATTTTGATGGGTTTAAAGATGTCTTCTTTAATACCAAGCATTGAGGTCAGTTCATCAATCTGGCTCTTGTAAGCGCGGGGCATCATTGAGAAAGTGGGTCGAAAAGGGTACAGCCTGTACAAGATAGCGTGCAAGCGAATGTTTTCTTCGGCGGTTAAATTCAGGTCTAAACTGGGCTTTTGAAAAATAATGCCAACGTTTTGTCTGACTATGCCGGCCTCTGTAACCACATTATAACCGGCAATGCGGGCTGTGCCGGACGTAGGCGCAAGCGTGGTGGTCAAAATAGAAATGGTTGTGGTTTTGCCTGCTCCATTAGGGCCAAGTAAGGTAAAAAATTCGCCGCGTGCAACGGTAAAAGAAATGCCGTCTACGGCGTTGGTTTTGCTGTTTTTATACTGCTTGGTCAAGTTGTTAACTTCGATAATTAGGGGCATTGATTCTCTCTTTAAAATAGCTGATAGCCGGTAGCTGGTAGCCGGTAGTCATTACCTGCCAACTACCCACCACTCATTTTCATTCTCGTTGCTGTGCCAAAGACTCGGTCGAACTTCTATGTGGTTTCTGCGTCTAGTACTTTACGCACCTTCCGGGCCAGATTGCTTGGCGTAAAAGGTTTTTGAAGAAAGGCTGTGTCCGGGCTTAACACACCGTGGTGGACAATGGCGTTATCGGTGTATCCCGATATATAAAGCACCTTCATTTCCGGACGCAGTGGCGCTAAATGTTCGGCTAATTGACGCCCACTCATTCCGCCCGGCATCACCACATCGGTTAGCAAGAGGTGAATTGTACCCTGGTACTGTTTGGCAATTTTAATAGCTTCTTGGCCGTGACGCGCCTCCAGTACGGTGTACCCATTCCCAATCAGGATACGGTGAGCCAACTCTCTGACCATATCCCCATCTTCCACCAGCAAGATTGTTT
>JAJRVO010000069.1 GCA_024277275.1 Chloroflexota bacterium | reverse complement strand
GTTTGGTAGGCGAAGGTGAAGGCCGGAGGGGATAACTTGGGTTGAGTAGAGTTGGCCCTAGTCTCCTCAGTGGCGGTTGCCTGCTCGATTTCCCCTTTGACTTCGCCCAGGGTAGGTTGTGGGGCCGGTTCTTCGGTTTCGCTCGCTTCAACCGCACTTGGACCAGCCCGGGTTGGTGATGGGGAAATGGATGGGGATTGTTCTTCTTGCCTTGTCGGAGACAACGGGCCACAGGCTAAAAGTAGAAATACCAATATTGTGAGGAGTTTTATTTTTTTCATCATTATTCTCGATTCTGATACAGTACTTACGCAGCGCATGTCATCCATTCGACAAGCTCAGGACAGGTTTCGAGGAACTTGTGACGAGAAATCCCTAAAAACTTGTCTGGCGTAAGCGTTCACCCCCCCGCCGATGGTTACGGATATGATAATCTTCCGATTTATTTGTCCATATCCCCTATAGTTCACTTTCCATTAGCATACGCAATTCTACATCTGAAATTTCTGCCCTTGGAACCAACTCGTAATACTTTTCCTCAACAATATTGAGCTTCAAAAGTTCATCTCCTTCAATAACAGCCAATTCCAGAATGGCTACACCGTTATCGTTCATAAATTGCAATGCAATGGGTTTACATATTGCATTATGATAACGTTCTTGGCATAATGCCATATCTTGTATTACCTGGACGATGCCAAATCTATCGCCCGGCGATTTTGCCTGGCACGGTAGCACAAAATGTGTGCCTCGCTTATTGATACCCACGTAGATTTCATCAACTTCCACTTGCCCAATGTTACTCACTGTTGTACGCAAATGATTTTGAATTGAGTAGCAGGTTATTCCGGTAAATATGTCAACAAGTCTATTGTATCTGGCGCGAGTTAAAAGCGCTTGCTCATCTGTGCCGGGTGCATAATGGCGCACTATCTCTGGCGTTGCATCAGGTACTTTTACAGGTTTAAGGTGAGGATTTGGTTGAATTTTTCCGGGTGCAGCCAGTCGAAACTGATAATCTCCAACTCCCGCACCAACTATAATCCATTCTGCTTTTTCTGGGGCGGTATTTTGGATACTGTCTGGCAATTCCCGTCGAAACCGAAATGAGTACGGAATATCCCCAAGATTCTTTATCCTCTCAAATCCCAACGCCTCAGACGCTTGTACGAGTTCTTCTCGATTGAAAGGCACACGTACCTTGTCAGGCTGATAGTTTTGATTGAAAACCCATTCGATGATCTGCTCGTATTTCCCCATACTGTTCAGAACCCCAACTTGATAAATATGTGTTGTGGTTATCTTTTCCCTGGCCACCTTAACACAACGACTTCTTCACGCAATTCATTTTGTGTAGCTGTGGCAAACCGGGTACGGAATAAATCAATTCGTTCAACCTGATAGCCTTGCCTTTCGGCTATTTCTGCCAAAATTTGACCTGTCCGAATCATAACCTGTAAATAAGAGGCTTGATCGCCGACTACATAAGCTAATTTAGCCCCTGGTTTTAGAATTTTGGTTAACTCAGAAAAATGGCGCGCCATACCCCCAAAGTATAGTTTAGTAACTCTTGCATATAACTTTTCAAAGCCCGAAGTTTTACCGAGTTCAATCCGACGGGCTTCAATAGTTGCTGCCAAACGTTGTATCTCCTGAATATCAGCTACCCATTTATCGTCATCATCAGATTTGTAAACCCCTCTTGTGTTTGACCTGAGCAGCGTTTTCTTGAATCCTCGAAGATGCGCCATATCTTCAAAAAAACCTAAAACTACAGATTCAAGACGTGTTGTACGAGTATAGTCTTTTTCATTTGGATATGGAGGGGATGTGATTATGGCATCGATAGATTTTTCCTTCACTGTTTTTGCCGGCTCTCTTGCATCAGCTAAAAATAGAGTTGTTTGAGGATAATCCGTGCCGGATATTAACTTTAGATCGCCAATCATTTTTCTGATTTCATACATCCACACTGCAACAACCGGAACATCTTTTTTGATTTTACCGACGCCTACTTCCGGTCCAAAGCGAAGATTGCCTATTGATGTAACCAACGCCTTACCAAGCGCCAAGATGCCATACTTGTGTATGGGCCTATTTTGATAACGGTTAATTTGTTCAAGTAGCACAAGGGTCTTATGTAATGGGAGTGGACTGATGGAGTTTTTTATCATTGCCCGTATTGCTTGCTCGTCGAGTGTAATTAACTCGACGTTGGATGAGCAAGTCAACGCCCGGTCATCTATACCTTGATCAATCAATTCAGCATAGGCGCTATCTGATACTTGGGCTGCAAATAATTCTAATTCATCGGGATCAATATTCCAATTAGTTTTAACAGTAGAAGCAAAATACGGAAATGGGTTGGCCTCCAATCCTACGGCTTTGATTCGATTCAATTTTGCTTCAACTATTGTTGTTCCAGCGCCACAGAAAGGGTCTAAAATAATAGACTGTCCATCTAATTCAAAGTTATTTATATAATCTTTGACCAGATGCGGCGGGTAAGACAAAACAAAACGATACCAGTCGTGAAAAGCTCGATCTTCAGGGCTAATAGAATTACTATTGTTGCTAATCACCTTTGATTTATTAGCTGGCGACCGACCTTCAAGGGGCAAAGTTAACAGAAGGGGATATTGAAAATATTGCTCTTGCATTTATCCATCAATCCAATTCATCTAATGTTCCTATCATAGAGTGATTATATACCAGTTTCACATTTTGGTCATTTGTTCGATTTTAATTTAGTACAACTCGGCCTAAGTCCTGCTGTAGTTTCTCGCTCGCCAGGGATTGCCAAATCCCCGTCTCAGGCACGTCAGGCCGGGATTTGGCGAAAATGAACAAGATATATGCTTCTGCATAAATACTGCTGATAGTCGGCAATAGGTCACCTATCCAGCTTCTTTGAGCCTTTCCTGGCCAGCAGCGTCGCCCCGATCAATATCAAGCCTACGCTTAACGGACAACGGCTCTTGCTCTGGCCCCCTTCTTCGGGTGGCGTTGTGGGGACTGTAGACGCTGCCGCCACGGGCGCTTCGGTAGTAGTGGCCGCAATCACTGGGGGTGGCGCTGCTTCGGTTGGGGCTGGTTGGGGCGCTTCGGTAGAGGTGGGGACCGCGGCCGGTCCTGCTTCATTTGGGGCCGGTGGGGGCGCTTCACTGAAAAGGCGTATGTCGTCTACCCACACGGTGTTCTCAACCCACGATTCGTCGGGAGCGCCAAAACTCAAGCTGATGCCGGTCACACGCGAGGGGTCAAACTCGGACAGGCCGCCTTCATCCGCCCACTCGGCCCTGGAGAAGCTATCCCAGGGCAACTCGACCAGAATCCAGCCTGAAGAGTCTGCGCTCTCCGGCGAAATCTCAAACCATGCCTCGAAAGGCGTTGAATTTTCAGGCTCCCCGGCAGGGAGGATCACGCTTACCCCCTGACCGATGTCGAGGGCCTCGCTGAAGCGCAGCCACATAGACAATCCCGCGCCGTCGCTCCAATTCTGGGCCGGGTCAAAGGAGCGGCCAATATCGGCCCAGCCCCCTGGCGCAATGTCAAATTCCAGGCGCAGTGAGGCGTTTCCATTGTAGGTTGTCTCATTGTCCAGCGCAAACGCCAGACTGGTGTCGGTCTGGTCGTCAACCCAGGCTTCCCAACCCTGGTCTGGGGCGACTGTCGCTTCAAAATCATCAATCACCCCATTCTCAATGGGCGACAGGACTGGCAGGGCCGGTTCCTCGGCTGTTGGCTCTTCGGTTTCCGCCGCCGCAGTCTCCGCTTCTTCAGCCATCGATTCCTCGGTTGCTGCTTCTTCGGTTTCTGCTTCTTCAACATCCGTTTCCTCGGCTGCCGGCGCTTCGGCAATTGGGCCTTCGGTAGAGTAGACGTTCATCTGCATCCGTTCGTCGTCGCTGGGGGTGTCGCCATCATAC
>JAJRVO010000068.1 GCA_024277275.1 Chloroflexota bacterium | reverse complement strand
TGTGGGTTGGGTGAGTTCTGTGAGTTAAAAACTCATAAAACTCACTAAACTCATTAAACTCACCAAACTTACCAAACTCATAAAACTTTTTCTGCGGGCGTAGTTCAGTGGTAGAACACCACCTTGCCAAGGTGGATGTCGAGAGTTCGAATCTCTTCGCCCGCTCTTGTTACAAGCCCCACCATACGGTGGGGCTTTTTGATTTTTAAAATTAATTGTTGACAGCTTGCCGGGGTTATGGTATTATAGCTCCATCTATGCACACGTGTGCATAGATGCCGTACCTTCAGAGTTGGTTTGTTTCCAACAAGGGGGATGAGTGCCGGTCACTATAAAAGATATTGCCAGGGCTGCCGGTGTTTCTCATACCACTGTTTCTCGCGCTTTAAAGGGCAACCCGGCAATTAGCGCCAAAACAACCAAACGCATTCAGGAATTGGCCCGGCAAATGGGTTATACCCCCAGCGCCGTGGCCCAAAGCTTACTCTCCCGGCAAACCTGGACCATTGGTATGGTCATTACCACCATTGCCGACCCCTTTGTAGTACAAGTAGTAGAAGGCGTAGAGCAGGTTGCCCAGGCAGCCGACTATAGCGTTTTTCTGGCCACCTCTCACAACAACCCCGATCAAGAAATGGCCGTGGTGGAAACCTTGCACCGTCGCCGGGTAGACGCCATCATTGTCACCTCGTCACGAGTGGGTAGCCTTTATAGCTCACAACTTGATCAAATTCAAATCCCCATAGTTCTTATTAACAACAACCAGGAAGGGAGCGCGTATCTTTACTCGGTAGCGGCAGATGATGTGCAGGGCGCGCAATTGGCGGTGCAACACCTGATTACGCTGGGTCATCATCGTATTGGCTACCTTGGAGCCACCAACCGGGTCAGGTCAAACCGGCGCCGATTCACGGGCTACCAGGATGCCTTGAAACAAGCCGGTATTGCGCCCAATCCGGCTCTTGTCACTTATCCAAATGTCGATGACGATATCGAGCGAGGTCAGGCCGGATTAGATTTGTTTTTGACTGCCGGGGCCACAGCCATTTTTTGTTACAACGATATGATTTCAATTGGTTTGTTAATGGCTTGTCGCCGGCACGGAATTGCCGTCCCGGAGCAACTGTCTGTAGTGGGCTTTGATGATATCGAACCCGGGCGATACATAATGCCCGCTTTAACAACAATTGCCCAACCTCGTCTGGCGCTTGGGAAACGGGCAATGGAGATGACCCTTAATTTGCTCAACCAGCAAGATGTGCAAGACCAGGTGTTGCCCTGTGAACTGGTTGTGCGCCAGTCAACAGTACGTTTAAATAATCCAAAATCGAAAATCTAAAACCTGTGCTGAGCGCAGTCGAAGTATCCAAAATCACAGGGAGGTGTCATAGATGACAACCCAAGTCAAGGTAGGACTCATTGGAGCAGGTAGAATAGGCCGGGTTCATGCCGAAAACCTGGCTTATCGAATCCCCGCCGCAAAGCTGGCGGCAGTAACCGATGTTATCTTAGAGAGCGCAGAAAAATGCGCCGCCGATTTCCAAATCCCCACGGTTTCCCAAAATCCCCAAACCGTTTTAGATGACGAGGCTATTGAGGCCGTCATCATCTGCTCCAGCACCGATACCCACGCTCAATTCATCATCCGGGCCGCCGAAGCGGGTAAACACATTTTTTGCGAAAAACCAATAGCCCTTGACCTGGCAAAGATAGATGAAGCTCTTAAAGCCGTTGAGCAAAATGGAGTCAAGTTGCAAATAGGCTTTAATCGACGTTTTGACCCTAACTTTAAACAGGCTCGCGAGTTGGTTGCCGGCGGTAAAATCGGCGCGCCTCATCTGGTGCGCATCACCAGCCGCGACCCCGCCCCGCCCCCGATTGAGTATATCAAGGTTTCGGGGGGCCTCTTTCTGGATATGACCATCCACGATTTTGATATGGCCCGATTTCTGATAGACAGTGAGGTGGAAGAAATTTACGCTACCGGCGGGGCGCTGGTCGATCCGGCTATTGGCGAGGCCGGTGATATTGATACGGCGGTTATCACCCTGCGCTACGCTAACGGCGCAATCGGCGCTATTGATAACAGCCGCCGGGCCGTGTACGGGTACGACCAGCGAGTTGAGGTATTCGGCTCAGGGGGGGGGGTGGTAGTCTCTAACAACACCCCGCATAACGCCGTTTACAGTAATGCCGAGGGCGTTCAATCGGCTCTGCCGCTCTACTTTTTCCTGGAGCGTTACAACGAAGCCTACGTGGCTGAAATGAAAACCTTTATTGAAGTCATCCAACAAGATACAGTCCCCCCGGTCACGGGCATCGATGGACGAATTTCGGTGGTGATGGGACTGGCCGCCTGGAAATCGTACCGGGAAAACAGGCCGGTGAAGTTGAGTGAGATTGGAGATTAGAGACTGGAGATTGGTAATTGGTAATTCGCCATTCGCTTATTCGCCATTTTCAAGGGGGAGTATATGACACAAGCCACAATGGAATCTCAACGCTTTAGTATCTGGACCCAGGTTCGGGCCAAATTGGTAGATTTTCCTGAAGTCGTTGC
>JAJRVO010000679.1 GCA_024277275.1 Chloroflexota bacterium | reverse complement strand
TTGCGCCGGCGGATGCAACCCCATCACCGGCTACCATAACCAGTAATGATGACCTTGCGCCAGACAGTACTGAAACTTCCGATGATTATATAAGCCAGGTAGAAAAAGATTTAGGGATGTAGCGGGGACAACTGGAAATGTTAAAACCATAATGCGTAACCAGTAACGAGTAACCTTTTACGCATTACTCGTTACGCATTACGGTTAACTCTGGCCCAATATGGCCGAATTGAAAATCATCGCCAAAAGATACTTTAGGAGGTATAAATTATTATGGAACAAGCTATTGCTCAACCAAAACAATCATCCGCCGGTAGAAGCATTATTTTGATAATCGGTTTACTCCTGATTCTTGGGTTGGGTGTGGTTATGGCCGTAAATTTACAAACAATAGAGTCTACTGAGTTGCAAGATCAACCAGCCCCCGAGTTTACTTTACCCCTTTTTGATCAATTTGAGGAAGAAAAAATTTCTTTGTCCGATTTGCGCGGTCAGGTTGTGGTGGTTAACTTTTGGGCCAGTTGGTGCGTAGAGTGTTACAAAGAAGCGGCTCTGCTGGAACAGGCATGGCAAGATTACAAAGACCAGGGCGTTATGTTTATTGGCGTTGACTATCTTGACACTCCAAAAGAAGCTCTGGCCTATATGGCCCAGTACGGCATTACTTACCCATCCGGCCCTGATATAGGCGATAAAATTTCTAAAGATTATGCCATTACCGGCGTGCCGGAAACTTTCTTTATCGACAAAGACGGCAAAATTGTTCACGTTCAGATTGGTCCTATTAACCAACCCCAACTCTACGGCCTGCTGGATCAGCTGGTTGCTCAACCTTCCAAAGGAACCTGATCTATGGAAACGCTACCCCTTATTCTTAGTTTTGTTTTAGTTACTATTGCCCTACTGATCATTCTTTATCCAATATGGCAACAAACGCGGCCCGAATCCATTTTATCGGTTGATCGCTCCGGCCAAACCCTGGAAGAGTATCAAGCCCGCTACCAGGCCACGCTGGCCGCTATTAAAGATTTGATGTTTGACTACGAAATGGGTAAGGTTGCGGAAGAAGATCATCAATCGCTGCTGTATAAAGCCAAGCTGGAAGCGGCTGAAATCAGAAAGAAAATTGACCTGCTGACTCAAGACGCCGACGACGAAACCGATTCCCTGCTGGATACAAAAATTGAAGCGCTCCTGGCCGAACTGAGAAGTAGCGAACAGCAAGAGCAAGCAACATTGCTGGAAGAAGTCGATGCCGAAATTGAATCGCTGAAACAGACCAGGATGCTGGAAGAAGTCGATGATGAGATTGAAGCGCTGAAACAAGTTCAAATCAGCGGTTCTACCTGCCCCAACTGCAACAAAATCAATCAACCTAACGATGTGTTTTGTAGCGGGTGCGGTCAATCCCTGCAAAAAACTCAAAAAAACGGTTGCCCGGAGTGTGGCTTTGCTTATCAGCCGGGTGACGCCTTTTGTAGTAATTGCGGGCAAACGTTACCACAAATCCAAAAAGATAATTGCCCGGAATGTGGTTATGCCACTCAGCCCGATGATGACTTTTGCGCCAAATGCGGTACCGTTCTAAAGGAACCAGAGGCGCTGAGATAGGATGTCCGGGCTAACAAATCCTCTATTTGATTCCAAGGATAAAAATTATACATGACAATTAACAACCGCTTTTTTGCTTTTTACCTCTTGTTACTGTTGGGCCTTGCTGTAATTTTAAGCGGGTTGCCTCTGGACACCGCCCAAGCTGCCCCACCCGCGCAAGCGCCCGATGTCCCACCTGCTATTGCCGGCGGTCGCGGCCTATGGCCTGAAAACTGCCGGCCCTGTCACGGCCCAGCCGGCAAAGGCGATGGCCCTACGGCTGCTGAAATTGAAGGTCATTTGCCTGATTTATCCGATCCTGAAGCCGCCCGTCAACGGATGCCGATTGACATTTTTAACGTAATTAAAGATGGACGAACCGGAACTCTTATGCCGCCCTGGAGCGACCGCCTGAACGACGCCCAAATTTGGGACGCTACAGCCTACGTGTGGAGTTTAGGCGCTAATCCCCAAGATATAGAAGCCGGAAAAACGCTATATCTTGAACAATGCAGTGTTTGTCACGGCGAAGATGGAACGGGGAATGACTTTGCAGCCGCCGCTGACGTAGCTGACTTTACCGATTTGCAGGTAATGGTTCAGCAGAGTCAGATCGATTTGCAAGCCGGTTTTGCCGCCGGTTCCAAGCACGGCGAACTCCTCGACACCCTTTCTGAAGAAGAGCAGTGGCAGGTTCTTGATTATATTCGCAGCTTGTCGTTTGTCTTGCCACAACGCAACGGCATGTTGACCGGGCAGGTTATTAACGGCTCAACAGACCAATCAGTAGGCAATATAGAAGTCACCCTTCATGCCTTGAGCGGCGAAACTGAAGTTGAAAAGTTTACCGCCCAAACTGATAGCGATGGCCGGTACACGTTTGAAAACCTCACCACCGACCATTCTATGCAGTACGCGGTTGAGGGTAGTTATAACGACATTGTATTTATGAGCGAACAGCCCGCCGTATTTCCTCCGGGCAATACCGAGACAACCCTCGACCTGATTGTCTACGATACAACCAGCGACGATGAGGCAATTAGCATTTCCCAATTTAACTATCTTATTGCCTTTGGTCCCGATTCCGTACAGGCCGTGCAGATTTTTGTTGTGAGCAACAGCAGCAATCAAGTGTACACCGGCCAAAATGGTGAAACCTTTGTCTTTTCGCTGCCCTCAAATGCAGAAAGCGAGGTCTTTGATGGTGATTTTGGGGGACGTTTTGTTAAACGAGACGGAGGCTATGCCGATTCTCTGCCCATCAGGCCGGGTCAGGATAGCCACGGAATTCATTCGCGCTACCTGATTCCTTTTGACGGCGACAGCCTGACCATCGAAATTCCCATCCCCGCCGATATTGCTACCGCCAATGTACTGCTGCAAGAGATAGGGGCCAGCTTGAGCAGCGACCAGCTTGAGTTTGCCGAAACCCTTGAAGGTCACGGGGATAAATTTACAATTTACGCCGCCGAAAATTTAAGCAAAGGCGATACCCTGACCCTGGAATTGACCGACCTGGATAAACTCGACTTCAGCGCGCCGCCGCCCAGCGCCGAAAATGCAGGCGCAAGCGCAAACCCAAGCGCAACCACCCCCGAAGGTCAGATTGACCAAAATCTCCTACTCTGGATTGTTGTCGGCGTGGGAGCGTTGGCGGTTGTGGCCGTGGCTTTGGTTTACCCTATGTTGCGCCCGCAATTAACAAACCAGCCTGTCGCCACTCATTATGAAGACACCGAAACCCGGCGTCAAAAACTAATGCTGATGCTGGTTCGATTGGATGAGACTTTTGAGGCCGGTGAGCTTGATAAGGCAGTGTATCAACAGGCGCGAGCCAAATACAAGGCCGAACTGGCCCGGATAATGGATGAAGTTTAGTAAGTTGGGTGAGTATAATGAGTTTAGTGAGTTAGATGAGTTAGGTGAGTTAAACTCATTATACTCATAGAACTCACCCAACTCATCAAAACTCACCCAACTCGCCTAACTTACAAAAGTATTTATAATAAGGAGCCGCCTATGAAGCGGGGCTTCACACGCGCCTGATGAAACCCAACAGCAGGGGTGCAAGGGTGCAGCGGTGCAGGGGTGATTTTTGTTCATTGCTCATTGTTAATTGTTCATTGGTTTCATAGGAGAAGATTGGATGGCAACACAAACAGCGCTATCTCGGCAAAAGCAGGTTGTAGCTTCTGCTGATGGTTTTAACTGGGGAGCTGCGTTGACTATTGTCAGTGGCATACTTATGTTGGTAGCCTTGTATATGGCTTTGGTTTGGGCGCCACACGCGCTCAATCTAACCTCACCCGCCGAACGCTACGCCCAGCGCATCTTTTATTTCCACGTCCCATCGGCCTGGATAGGCTTTTTGGCTTTTATTGTGGCTGCGGTGGCCTCGGCGCTGTATTTGATCACGCGCCAACAAAAGTGGGATATGTGGGGGCTGGCTTCGGTAGAAATTGGGTTAGCCTTTTTTACAATGGTGATGATCAGCGGTCCTATCTGGGCCAAGCCCACCTGGAACGTGTGGTGGACGTGGGACCCACGGTTGACCATTTCTGCCATTAGTTGGCTGCTTTACATTGGCTACTTAATGATCCGCGGCGCCATCGACAACCCGGAGCGACAAGCCCGCTTTGCCGCCGTATACGCCCTGATTGCGGCAATGTCTGTGCCTCTCAATTTTATGGCTATCCGCTGGTGGCGAACAATTCATCCGGCTGTCGTGGCCCCAGGTCAAAATACAGAAGATTTCGGTATGTCGGACAATATTTTAAATACGCTCTTTTTCTGCCTGTTCGCCTTTACCGTGTTTTACGTTATGCTTATGTATCACCGTATTAAATTAGAAGATTTAAAACGACGGGTCGATGCATTAAAACAGCAAATACTTTACCAATAGAGTTTTCGTCATCTTGTTCCCACGCTTTAGTTTGGAAACAGGTAACTACCTACCTTGAGCCAAATACGGCGCTTTAGTACGGGTAATTGGTTATTAGTAATTAGTGATTGGGCCAAATTACCAATTACCATTTACTAATTACCGCTATACTCAACATCTAAGTTAGCACAGCTAGTACAGCTTGGCGGAAGTC
>JAJRVO010000678.1 GCA_024277275.1 Chloroflexota bacterium | reverse complement strand
GGCAACATCTATTGAGCAAGGGTTAACGCCTCAGCAAATCCAATTTGCCAATAAAAAGCAGGCCCAGATGATTGCTCCACCGCCCGAAGCGGATATGGCCGAGGTACAATCTGCGCTGGGTCTTGATATCCCCAAAGCTGTTTTACTTATAGTACGCGGCTCAACCGAGTTTGAGGGTGATGTGGAGTCGCGCTTAATGCAGCTTTTGAGCCGGGGTATTGCTCGGGCCGCCGCCGACATAGAAGGTGTGATTATTGACGGGGGCAGGCACACAGGGGTTATGGCGATGATGGGGCAAGGTGTGGCCGACCGGGGACACAAGTCGCTTCTGATTGGAGTGGCCCCGGCCAGCAAGGTGACCTATCCCGACAGGCCCGTAAAAGACGGCAAGTCGCTGGACCACAATCACTCCCATTTTGTGCTGACCGACGGCGAGGAGTGGGGTGATGAAATTGAAACAATGTGTGAATTGGCCGCTACCCTGGCCCAGGATAACCCCGTAGCCACAATTTTGGTTAACGGCGATGACCTGGCCAAGAAACAAATTTTGCAGAGTGTAAGGCAAGACTGGCCGATTATTGTTATTAGAGGCAGCGGCAATCTGGCTGACGAAATCACCGACCTGCGGCAGCAAAGACCCACCTTTATCCCCGACCCGGACCTGGCCGAAATTATGTCTGACGGCAACCTTCATTTCTTCCCGTTAGATGTTTCAATTGGCGACTTTGAGCGACAGTTAAGGCAGTTGTCCAGCCCTCACCCTGAAGCGGACGACACCACCCTTGAGCTGGCCTGGAGACTTTTTGCTATGTACGATGCCAACGCCAATCGCCAGCAAAAGCAATTTAGCGGGTTGCAAAGATTGATCCTGGGTTTGGGGGTGGCGGGTACGCTCTTGGTCATTATTCAAAACCAGTATGGCATTAACCTTTTGCCAATTGCGGCAGAGGGGTTACACTGGGTTATTGTGGCTATTACCATTACGGTATCGCTGCTGGTAGCGGCCAGCAATCGCTTTAATGCGGGCACCAAATGGATTTTATCGCGGGCCAGCGCAGAAAGCATCAAAAAAGAGATTTATCGTTATCGCACCCGGGCCGAAATCTACAGCCACCAGGAAACAAAGAGTATTTCTCGCGATATCAAATTGACTCGCAAAACCGATACTATCAGCAGCAAGCTGATGCAAACCGAGGTCAACACGTCGGCCATGCTCCCCTACGATGGCCCAATCCCGCCCAAGTACGGGGCAGCCGACGGTGACGACGGATTGAGTTATTTGACCCCGGAACAGTTTTTAAAGCTTCGTCTAAAAGATCAACTGACCTATTACCGCAATAAAACCGGCAAGCTGGAAAAAGAGTTAAAGCGATACCAGTGGCTCATTTATCTTGCCGGCGCGGTAGGAACATTTCTGGCTGCTATAGGGTTTGAGCTATGGATTGCCCTGACAACAGCTTTGGTGACAGCCTTTACCACTTTTTTGGAATATCAAAAGACCGAAGAAAAGTTGATGCGCTACAACCAAACCGCCACCGACCTGGCTAACATCGAAAGGTGGTGGGTGGCCTTATCGCCGGAAGAGCAGGCTGATCCCGGCAACATTAATAAATTGGTTGGGCAAACAGAAACCTCCATTCACCAGGAACACGCGGCCTGGGTCCAGGATATGCAGGACGCTATGGCCGAGTTGCGGGCCGAGCAAACCGGCGAGGAGCGAGGCGGTGAAAGCGAGGGCCAAGACCAGAGCCAGACAAAGAAAATTATAGGCAGTTCCAATATTTAAATCATTCTAAATCAGTTAGCAGGAGATTGGAGATTAGGAGATTGGAGATTGTGTCGCGTATGCTTGCGCCCTAATCTCCAATCTCCTTTTTAGTTTTCCCAACTTATCCCAAATTTATCCCAAATTTATCCCAATTATCCCAAACAGCAGGGGACTTTTACTGATGGAAGGGGCTTTTACAAATGAAACCTGATTTAATTCTCTACAACGCCCGAATTTACACCGTAGACCCGGCCCAACCTTGGGCCGAAGCTGTGGTCTGCGCCGGCGGCAATATTTTGACCGTCGGCAGCAATGAAGATGCGCTGGCCCTGGCCGGCCCAAACACCCAAACTGTTGACGCCGGCGGGCGGCTGGTATTGCCCGGCCTTACCGATGCGCACGTTCATTTTTTGCAATATGCAATTCGCCGCCGGCAGGTCAACCTTTCTGGCGTGAAAAATTTTGACGCGGCGCTTCAACTGGTGCGCCAGGCCGTTGAGCAAACCGAGCCGGGCCAGTGGGTGCAGGGTTGGGGCTGGGACGAGTATCCGTGGGACACGCAGCCTACCGCCGCCCTGCTAGACCAGATTGCCCCGCATACTCCGGTTGCTCTGGCGCGGGTTGATATGCATACCTGGTGGGTTAACAGCGCGGCGATGAAACAGGCCGGCATCTCCCGCGAAACGCCTGATCCCCCCGAAAGCCGGATTGAGCGCGATGCCAACGGCGATCCTAACGGCCTTCTGCGCGAATGGAGCGCGATTCGGTTGGTTGAACGCCACATTCCCCGGCCCACATTTGACGCGCTGTACGGCTGGCTGAAAGAAACTATGGCAGAGGCCCATCAACTTGGGCTGACCGGCATCCACGACCAGCGAGTCGAAAATGAAGGTCGCCAGAACTTTCGGTTGTTTCAGGCTATGCGCCGCCGGGGTGAACTCAAGTTGCGAGTTCATATGAATATCTCCAGCGACTTTTTGGCCGAAGCCGCTACCCTGGGCCTGCAACCCGGCTTTGGCGACGACCGGCTTTGGATTGGTCATACCAAAGCTTTTGCCGACGGCACAATGGGGTCGCAAACCGCGTTGATGCTGGAGCCGTTTGAGGGCAGTTCCGATAATCGCGGCCTGGTTGTGACCCCGGCTGATGAAATGTGGGAGCTGGCCGTGCAGGCTGATAAAGCCGGTTTTCCGCTTTCCGTCCACGCTATTGGCGACCGGGCCGCGCGAGAGGTTATCAACGTAATGAGCGAGTTTGAGCCTGGCGACGCAACCGGGCGACTGCCTCACCGCGTTGAACACGTGCAACTCTTGCACCCTGCCGACCTGCCTCGGTTGAGCCAGTGTGGCATCTTTGCTTCGATGCAGCCGGTTCATATTCAAATGGATTGGCGCGCCGCCGATAAAGTGTGGGGCAAGCGGGCGCGGTATACCTATGCTTTTCGCTCGTTGCTGGACACAGGGACGCAGTTGGCCTTTGGCTCCGATGCGCCGGTGGCTCCGTTTAACCCGTTGCTGGGCATCCACGCTGCCGTCACCCGGCAGGACGAGCAAGGTCAGCCGGAAGGCGGCTGGTATCCAGAGGAAAAGATGAGCGTGGCCGAAGTTGTTCAGGCTTACACGCTTGGTCCGGCCCAACTGTCGGGCAAAGCGCATCGTCAGGGTTCTATTACCCCCGGCAAGTGGGCCGATATGATTGTTCTCTCCGGCAATCTTTTTGAGATTGAGCCGTCCGAGATTGCTGAAACCGAGGTCGACATGACTATTTTTAATGGACAGGTGGTTTTTGGAAAGTGATTGGAAGTTTTAGCAGTTTCGCAAGGCATCCACGGGATTGCGGATGGCCCAGGGCTGTTCAGTTCTCACCAATCGCCGGTGATTTTACCGCCAAGGACGCCAAGATCGCCAAGATTTTTATAAATTCTTTGCGTCCTTGGCGCTCTTGGCGGTTTAAAAATTATGCCACGCTTTAGAACTGAACAGCCCTGCATTTTAAGCAAGTTGCATCTGGCCAGCCGCATTCAAGCAGCGTTATATGCCTTACACCAGGGGTTGGCATCGCTGGATGGGTGACGCCGGTAAAGATGTGCCTACAACATTTGTTGTAGACCCCATACAATAAATGTGGAGAAGGACCGCTCATAAAGCGGTCCTTTTTGCGTAAGGCAAACCCATAATCTATCTGATTACAGGCAGGGCCTTCTCTGATATACTACACCATACATTGTTGTTAGGAGGCTACCAAATGTTTTCAACTAACTATAGAAGTCGATCTGCTGGTCCGCGAGGAGCGGTGCAAAGATCTGATGCGGGATGTAGAACGTGAGCAACTGATTCACGAAGCCGGATATCAGCAATCAGGTCACTGGGGATTGCGTTCGGCGGCGGCCAATTGGGTTGGCGGCCAGATGGTAAAATTGGGTTCAGAGTTACAGCTTTTGTAACAGGGCGCGTTTTAAATGAGTCAAAAAGCGCCGCAGGCCGGGGGGCTTGGGGGGTGTCCCCCCAACTTCTTCCCCCCTCTCCGACTCAAATGAAATACACCCTTTGTAACAGTATTGTGGAGAAAAATCATGAGGATTTTGCATAATATGTTAGAAACCGGCGTTCACCTGGTAAAATTGAACGGGCCGCTTAACGGCAACCTGGCCGAAGAGGCCAAACAAACTTTTGTGAATATGTATAACAAGGGAGCCAGACGCGTCATCATTAATCTTGAAGACGTTCCCTTTATAGATAGCCGTGGTTTAGCGGTTTTGGTGGCGGGTTTAAAAATATTTAACAAGGATGCCCAAAGCTTTCGCCTGGCCGCGCCACAAACCCAACCCGGGCTTGTGTTTGAGTTAACCGGATTTGACAAAGTTTTTCAAATCTTTGACAGTGTGACCGAGGCGGTGAGCGTTTGAGCCAGAAACCGGCAGAGCAGCCTGTCCGCGTTCTTATTGCCGATGATCGCGCCCGGTCTCGATCCGGGTTGCGAGCGTTGCTGACTACCTGGTTGGAAATTGAGGTGGTTGGCGAAGCAGCCAACGGGCAGGAGGCAGTGTATCAAATAAAGAAAAGCCGGCCCAATGTTGTGCTTATGGATGCCCGGATGCCGGTGATGGATGGCCTGGAGGCCACTCGACTCATCAAAAACGAGTGGCCGGAGGTCAAGGTTGTAATGTTGACAATGTATGCTGCTTATCGAGTTAATGCCCTGGCTACAGGCGCCGATGCCTTTTTGGTCAAGGGATGCCCTCCCGAAAAGTTGTTAAAAACCATTTTGAGTTTTGGATAGTGATGTCTTATGCCTTTTTAATCTATAACGGATTATCTAGCGTAGTTTACAGTTATGGTTATAATAGTAAATAAACCCCTGCAACTTCTTCCCGAACAACACGTATAATATAATTGAAAACAACAATCTTCTTTATGTGCCAGAGACGCAGAAAACACAGTTTCAACTCGTTTCATTGGCAGATAGTTTGATGAGAGTGGGTGCATAATTGAGACTGATGTTGAGAAATATAGTACCCTTAGAAGGTGTTTCTTAAATTGTGTAAACCAGACCGCAGAGGTTTCTGAAGCCGATTTTAACTGTAAGTCAGGTTCATAACCGGGGCAAATTCGCTTAAAAATGTCTCGCAAAAAACCTCTGCGGTCTTTAAGAAACATGCTCTTACCAGGATTATTATGAGTAAACCCAAAGCAGTTGAATTTTATAAGATACTACCCCTCTATACAACTTTTGGACAATGACACTACACCCATAAAGTGATACACTGAAACATCTCAAAATTATCTCACCAGCTTAAGGAGAAAAGAATGAAACTAAAATCAATTATTGCAGTACTGGCATTGGCATTAGCGATTATGCTGGTAGCAGCCTGTTCATCTGATGAAGAACCGGCGCCGGCGCCGGTGGAAGCCAGCGCCATAGAGCAACCACGAGTAGTATCAGCAGAAGCGTTTGTGGTGCCGCTGCAAGAAGCAGATTTGGCCTTTGAAGTGGGGGGACGAGTGGTTTCCATCCCCGACGAAGTCAAAGAAGGCGAGTGGGTAGAACCGGGACAACTGCTGGCCCAACTGGATAGTTCTGCCCAGGAAGCGACCGTAGCCGAAGTTGAAGCCGGCGTGGCTCAGGCCGAAGCCAGCGTCTCTCAAGCGGCGGCCAGCGCTGCCCAGGCCGCGGCCATGCTGGCCGAAGCCGAAGCCGGCCTGGCCAAAGTGAAAGCCGACCCGACCGACGAAGACATTGCCCTGCTGCAAGCCAACCTGGCCCGAGCTGAAGCTCGCCTGGCCGAAGTAGCAGCCGGTCCGACCGGGGAAGACATCGCCCAGGCCCAGGCGGCAGTACGCAGCGCCCAGGCTCGCCTGAATGAAGTGCTGGCCGAAGCCCGACCCGAAGATCTGGAAGCAGCCTCGGCCCGACTGCTGCAAACCCAAACCGATGTACGCAAAGCCCAGGCCGACTACGACCGGGTGCGCTACGGCAACACCCCGGACGTGCAAACGGTGGGCAGCGTTCTGGAAAAAGCGACCCTGGCCTACGAAGCAGCCCAGGCCGACTACGACAAGCTGGTCAACGGAGCCACCGCCGAACAAATCGCCACGGCCAAAGCCGGGGTAGCTGAAGCCGAAGCGGCCCTGGCCAAAGTGCAAGCGGGAGCCACCGCCGAGCAAATCGGTCAGGCCCAGGCCGATGTGGCCGCTGCCGAAGCCAACCTGAACAAGCTGCTGGTCGGCGCGACCGATGAAGACATTGCCATAGCCGAAGCGGGAGTGGACACAGCCGGAGCCAACCTGGAAACGGTCAAAGCGCAAGTGGCTGCGGCCCAATCGGGCTTGGCCGCGGCCCAGGCCCAACTGGCCTCGGCCCAGGTGCAACTGGGCAAAACCCAACTGAGCGCGCCCTTTGCCGGGCAGATAAGCAGCCTTAACATCGATGTCGGCGAAATTGTGCAACCTGGTGTGCCGGTCATTGCTTTGGGCGACACGACCGGCTGGCAGATAGAAACGGACGACCTGACCGAGATAGACGTGGTAGATGTGCAAATAGGAGCCGAGGTTGAAATCAGTGTCGATGCCTTGCCCGGCACAGCGTTCAAAGGACAAGTAGTCAGAGTGACTCCCAAATCAGAGACCAAAGCCGGAGACGTAACTTACACCGTGCTGATAGACATCACCGACGGCGACACCTCTCGATTGCATTGGGGGATGACCACCTTTGTTGACATCGAAGCCGACTCAGGCATCGCCCGCTAAATTACAGTTAGGTGAGTTTAATGAGTTTGATGAGTTTGATGAGTTTAATGAGTTTGATGAGTTTAGTGAGTTTAATGAGTTTAGTGAGTTTAATGAGTTTAGTGAGTTTGATGAGTTTAATGAGTTTTTAACTCACTCAACTCAATAAACTCACCCAACTTACCCAACTCAATAAACTCACCCAACTTACCCAACTCTATTAAGGAAAAAGGCACAACAATGAAAAAAACAACCATCTTTTTGGCCCTGTTGTTGGGGGTCATCATTAGTTTATCGACGCTGACCGGCAGCCGGGTGCAGGCCCAAGAACCACTCGAAAGCCTGGACACCGTCTTGGCCAGAGCGGCAGCCAACACATTCCTGGTTACCTTGACCCGCCCGGAATTGTCCGGCACAATGAAATTCTATCTGGTAGATAGCCTCGACGCCGACACCATTTTGACCCAAGCCGGCCATGTAACCGGCTATGCCATCAACCAATCCGGTTGGTAAACGCCCGACAAAACCTATCAGGTTGAAGCCAGTCTGCAACCCGGCAACCGGACTATCACCATCCAAACCGGCAAACATAACAACCGCTGGCGGGTTGAAACCGTTGAAATAGCCGCAGCGGCAACCGGCGGTGGCACAGTCTCGACAACCGCGCCAAGCAACGCCGTGACCGGCAACGGCAGCGGCCTGCTGGCCTTCCAAACCCGCAACGGCGGCGAGATTTACGTCATCAACGCTAACGGAACCGGCTTGCGCCAACTAACCCGCGGTCTTGACCCGCAACTTTCACCCGACGGCAGCCAAATCGCCTTCACCCGCTGGGAAAACGGCTTTGAGTTGTACACTATCAATGTTGATGGTAGCAACGAAACCGCCTGGTTTGGCAACCGGGTGCAAATGAAATCGCCCACCTGGTCGGCGGATGGCTCGCGTCTGATTTTTAGCCATCAAGTCTTTGCCAGGGACAACGAGTTTGTCAAGTTCTATCCCGGCACCTATGCCCAACGCATCATCAGACGGGCTGTGTCGGGCCGGGATACAGACATCAACATCCCCAGCGTGCCCGGCAATGCCAGAGACCTCAAAATCAACGATGACGGCAGCATCGAGTACAACATCCCCCCAGACGCGCACTGGCATCTGGCTCAGGTCGACCTGGTCAAAAATGAAT
>JAJRVO010000677.1 GCA_024277275.1 Chloroflexota bacterium | reverse complement strand
CCGGCGCTTCAAGGCAATAGGAGACTGGCTTTGCATCAGCCAGGTATCCAGCCTATTGATCAACACAGTTATCCCCCCCAAAACAACAAACGCCACCACCATTGTAGCGAGGATAATAAACGCGGGATGATCCATAATTTTATTACTCCTAAAAACTTTCTAAAAAGAAGAAAGCCCACCAAGGTCCAACCTTGGTGGGCTAACCTTACAGAGAGCGGCTCTCTGGAGTTTTCCGTGCAGTTCAACTCTATTTAATTTAGTGTTTCTTTATAGAGCGATTGCGCAGAAAGTCCTAAAGATTCCTGAGAGCAGCCAAGAACCTGTCGAAGAAAGATGTCGAAAGCTTCCGGTGGCAGCTTTGTTGGCGCAGTTGCTTTCAGTATTCGGTTGATTTGGTGACGAAATTATACTCTCTGTCAAAAACGCTATTCTCCAAATCCAAGGATATTGCTTCATGCCTGAAGCCTACCCGGAAGAACGCTTACTACTACTCCCCTTGGACCAGTTTACGGACTTCATCCACAATTTCCGGGTTAGCCAGGGTGGTGACATCACCCACATCCTGATTATTGGAGATAGCAGCCAGAACGCGGCGCATGATTTTGCCGGAACGCGTCTTGGGCATATCCGGGACAATATAAACGTTCTTTGGCCGGGCTATTTTGCCTATCGAATCATCAATGGCTGCGATAACTTTGGTTTGTATTTCTTTACCTGAGTCAAAACCCGGCTTCAGTGAGACGTAAACATCAGGCACCTTGCCCTTTAACTCATCGTTCACCGGCACCACCGAGGCTTCGGCAACTTCATTCACTATCAAGCAAGCCGACTCAATCTCTTTAGTGCCCAGGCGGTGTCCGGACACGTTGATGACGTCGTCAATTCGGCCCAAAATTCTAAAGTAGCCGTCCGGGGCTTGCATAGCCGCATCGCCGGTCAGGTAAGGCCAATCGCGCCAATCTTTGCTTTCCGGATTCGCACAATATCTTTCATAATATTGCTTGACGTAGCGATCCCGGTCGCCCCAGATGGTTTGGAAGGCCCCCGGCCAGGGATTCTGGATGCAGATGTTGCCGGCTATATTGGAACCCGGCGTAACTTCATTTCCATCTTCATCGTAAATAATGGGATGGATACCCGGCACGGCCGGTCCCGCGCTGCCCGGCTTCATTGGGGACAGGGCCGGCAGGGTGCTGCACAAAAAGCCGCCCGTTTCTGTTTGCCACCAGGTGTCGACAATGGCTGCTTCTCCACGACCGACTACATCGTAATACCAGCGCCACACGGCCGGCTCAATCGGCTCGCCAACGGTGGTCATGTGCTTAAACTTGTAGTTGTACTTGGCCGGCTCATCAGGCCCGGCTTTTCTCAACATGCGGATTGTGGTTGGGGCCGTGTGGAAGATGTTGACATTCAGTTGTTCTGCAATTTGCCAGGCTCGTCCGGCATCCGGGAAGGTTGGCACGCCTTCAAACAGCACGCTTGAAGCGCCCAACGCCAGCGGCCCGTACACAATGTAGGAGTGGCCCGTAATCCAGCCGATATCGGCCATGCACCAGTACACATCCTCGGGATGAATATCCTGCACGTATTTTGAGGTCCCGGCTGCGTAGGCCAGGTAACCGCCGGTGCTGTGCTGGCAGCCCTTGGGCCGGCCGGTTGTGCCGCTGGTGTACATCAGGAACAGAGGATCTTCGGCAGGCACCGGCACCGGGTCTACTCGCTTGCCGGTATAATCCTTGAGCAGATCGTTGACAAAGTAATCTCGACCCTCAACCATCGGCGTCTCAGCCGAATATTTGCCGGGATAACGCTGCCAGACCAGCACTTTATCAACCTCTTGCCCGTCGTCGGTAGCTACTTTTACAGCCTGGTCGGCTTTGTCTTTGTGCTCAAGCAATTTACCGCCCCGATAGTAGGCATCCATCACTACCAGCACGTTGCTACCAGAGTCGGATACTCGTTCTCCGGATGCTTTGCCGCTAAAGCCGCCAAAGACCACAGAGTGAATAGCCCCCAACCGGGCGCAGGCCAGCATCGTAATGGGCAGTTCAGGAACCATCGGCATATGGATGGTAACCCGGTCGCCCTGCTTTACCCCACAAAAATCTCGCAGCAGCGCCGCAAACTCATTGACCCGGTTATACAAATCGCGATAGGTGATGGCCACAGGCGGCTCTTCTACCGGCTCCGGCACGTATATAAAAGCTGCTTTATTTTGATTTTTTTCCAGGTGGCGATCAATACAGTTGTAAGAAACATTGAGCTTGCCGCCCACAAACCATTTCCAGCAGGGCGCGTCGCTGGTGTCCAGAGTGGTATGCCAATACTCATCCCAATCTAACAAATCAGCATACTCCTTAAAACAGTTGGGGAAGTTATCCAAGCTAAACCGATCAAAAACACCTGCATCGGCCATATTGGCCTGGGCAATAAACTCTGTGGAGGGCGGAAAATACTCCTCCTCTTGCCAGTGAACCGCAATTTGCGCTTCGCTTACTTCTAGGTTTTTTTCACTCATAGATTCATCTCCCTCTGATTTATTAAAATTTAATAAAACAAACAATACTTGCTTAAAGGCTAGAAATACATGTCAAAAAAGTCGATTCCGTTTTTCTTGGGAAAACTAAAAAACTTCCCAGTCTCGTTTCCAAATCAAAGCTTGGAAATGAGACAAAAGAGCAGAACCGACTTTTTGCCAATGAATCACTCAAAATAGCCTCGTTAAACATTTCACTAGTTTTGCGTCTTATTTTATCAAGCCCCCTATAGAGCGTCATCACCTTTGAGGGGGGAAATCTTATCCCCTTTTGGGGGGATTTTTAACTTCGAGTGACAAGCTTCTTGCCAAAATCAAGAACTTGGCTATTATTTCAGGGTATAGGTTTTGATCGGGTCTATCCAGAATTTTGGAATAGACAGGAGATACGGAGGAATTCCTTCCAAATTCTCTCTGATTTGTCCAAATTTCTTGGATTTTGGATGCATCCGTTTTGGTCCGGACCTGCGGTACAACAGAGGGTAACATTTAATGGCTGAAGCTTCAAAAGTGGAAATGCGATTTCCCACCCAACAGCACCACCGTTTTTTGCCTTTCTTTTTGTTGGCCTATCGTTGGGTAAGCCTGGTTCCAGCCATGTGGCTGTTTCTGTCTGCAAAAGGGCCAATAACCCCTGACATCGCTGCTATCTATTTGCTGGCTATGGCTGCCGGCGTTTCTTTGCTGGTTACGGTAACTGCGCGCTTTTTCGGTAACCCCCCGGCAATAAAAAACCCCATCTTCTTGGGTATCGACCTTCTCTTTATGTCCATTCTGCTGGCGCTTAGCGGCGCTAATCGCAGCCTGTACACCTTTCACGCCCTTAGCCCCTTGCTGGTTGGGGCATTTTTTTTCCAGATGCAAGGCACGTTGCTGGTCACCAGTTCTTTTACGCTTCTCTACTTGCTAACGTTGCTTGTTGTCCGGCAAAGCTATCCCCTTGCCATTGATGTAAGCCTGCTCTTTACCCAGTTGGCCGGAGCCTGGCTGGTAACGGCGCTGTTTGGCAGTTTATCGCCCCTGCTGAAACAGTTGTCGCAAATTCAAGAATTGCTAACAACCACCTATAACGACCTGACCCGGCGCAACGCCGAACTGGCGGCAACACATCACCACCTTGAAGTTATTCACGAGCTAACGCTCTCTCTGCAAACATCCGACAGCCAATCGGTTCAGCAGCGATTGCTTAAAGCCGTGACCATTGAACTGGGGTTCTCGCGAGCAGTTATTGGTTTGGTCAACCCCTCGCTCCAAAGATTAGAAGATTGGCAGGTTCATCCGCCGCCGGCTAACCTGGATTCAGTAGCCGAACCAGTACCGCTAACGCCAGAGAGCGGCTTAATTTCGCAAGTCGCAATAGAACAACAGGTACGCTGGTGCCCGGATGGACAGGCATTGATTGCCGATGAAAGCGCGAATACCTGGCTCAGGCCGGGGAACTGGCTTATTTTGCCAATGATTTGGCAAGAGCGAACGGTTGGGGTTTTGCTGATAGGGGTTGAAACAGCCGGGCATGTCGACACGTCTGACGAGCGTTGGGCGGTTTTGACCTCGCTGGTT
>JAJRVO010000676.1 GCA_024277275.1 Chloroflexota bacterium | reverse complement strand
GTAATTGGTAAATGGTAATTGGTTATTAAGCCAATCCCTAATTACTAATTACCATTTACTGCGCTCTGAAATGAGACAGTTATTTAATCCCGATTCCTAACTATAGAAACGGAGAAAAAGTTATGCCAGACGCTTATATTGTTTCAGCAGTGCGAACCCCCATTGGCCGCTTTGGCGGGGGGTTAAAGGATTTCTCTCCCGCCGACCTGGGCGCTCATGCAATGAAGGCTGCGCTTGAGCGGGCCGGAGTTGAGGGCAAAGATTTGGATTTATATATCATGGGCAACGTGCTGCGGGCCGGGCATGGTCAGCTTGTGGCTCGACAGGCGGGTATCAAGGCCGGCATCCCGGTTGAGATTGATGGTTATGCCATTGATATGGTCTGTTCATCGGCTATGATGGCGGTTATGAACGCCGCAACGTCCATTAAAGCCGGCGAGGCTGACCTTGTTTTGGCCGGCGGCGTAGAGTCGATGTCCCAGGCCGGATTTCATCTTTCTTATAAAGCGCGCTGGGGATATAAATTTTTGATGGGGCCGACCGAGCCGCTGCTGGACATTATGTTTCAAGATGGGTTAACCGACCCCATCACCAACGAGGGCATGGGCGATGAAACCGACCGCCTGGCCACCGATTACGAAGTCACCCGAGAAGAAGTGGATCACGTGGCTTATCTCTCTCACAAACGGGCGGCAGAAGCGACCGAAAAGGGGCTTTTCAAAAAAGAGATTGCGCCTGTCGAAGTAAAGACGCGCAAAGAAACCAGAATTCTGGGCGCCGATGAGGGGATTAGAGGAGACACTACCGCTGAAGGTCTGGCTAAATTACGCCCGGCCTTTTCCAAAGACGGCGTTCTGACTGCCGGAAACTCAAGCCAGCTTAGCGATGGCGCTGCGGCTCTGGTGATTGCCGGCGGAGAGGCCGTTGAAAAACACAACCTTAAGCCGCTTGCCAAAATTCTTGGTAGTTCAATGGCCGCCGTAGAGAGCTGGCGATTTGCCGAGGCTCCGGTTCCCGCCGTTAAAAAACTACTGGACAAGCTGGGTAAAACGGTTGAGGATTTTGACCTAGTTGAAAACAACGAAGCTTTTGCTCTCAACAGCGTCCTTTTTAACAAAGTGCTGGGCATTCCTTACGATAAGCTCAACATCCACGGCGGCGCTATTGCCCTGGGGCATCCCATTGGCTGCACCGGCGCCCGGCTCATTGTTACCCTGCTAAACGGGCTGGAAGAGCGAGACGGTAAACTTGGCCTGGCCTCTCTCTGCCACGGCACCGGCGGCGGCACGGCCATTGCGGTAGAGCGGCTTTAATCCTGATCCTTACCCACATTTTTTGGGTTATATTGAGGCCAGTTTGCGCGAGATTCGGCTCATATTCTGCCTCAATCTTGGCTTTCAGCCCCAATCTTATGGGTTAGCGGCGATTTCTCCCCCCTCTAACTCCCCCCCAGGGGGGAGGACTGGATTGCTTCCCCCCCTGGGGGGGGATTGAGGGGGGGAGAAATCGCTGGACATCTAATTTGGCCCGATTTGGACTGAGATGTGGGTAAAGATCAGGGCTTTAATCTTTACCCGATTTTTACCACCTCGTTCCCAAACTCCAGTTTGGGAACGAGGTGAACGAGGTAAATGAAAAAGACCCGGTCAAGGCCGGGTCTTTTTTATTGGGCCAGTAGTTGCTCGGCCCACGTAGCATCCTCATCAGAGAGGGGCGGTACAGGCGGTTGGGTGTAATCCAGCCGCAAATCGAAACGGGCGCGGTCATACAAAGCGCGCAAAATTTCACCCAAATCTACTTCAGGCGATTCCTCCTTACGCAGCAACGGCAGCGAAAACACAGGGATAGGCTGCCGCAGGTTGAAAGGGTAAAGTTGCGCTTTTGGTCGCTGCCAGCCCCGGCTGACCAAAATACGGTAGTTGCTCTTTACTGCCTCGTCGACCAGCGGCATCGGTTCTCCGGCTCGTAGCAGGTCGACCTCCACCAGGTTGGTGAACGAGCGTAAAACATTGCCCCGTTTTCTCAAGTATTGCTCCCGTCCTTCGCCGTGCAGTTTGTTAGCCGGAGAGAGCAGTTCTAAAATTGTGACCAGCTTGCCTGTGCTAACTTCCCGCACTTCCAGAAAATTCTCGCTTACCTCATTATTCATCGGGAGTTCTACTTCCAGAATTCCGGTTTCGGCTAAGGGTAATGTTGCCGGTTGAAGAGCAGGTTTGCGAGCAACAACAGCCACATCCGGGCGGCCGATAAAAACTACGTCATCGGGTTTGAGGATGAAAGTTCGTCGTTCAAGGCCAATATAATAATGCGGGGCAACTTTGGGCGTCAATGTATCCGCAATTGCTGTAATTAGTCTATTGTGTACATCCGGCCAAAGCGCCGGATGCTCAAGGTAGGGGTTCATCCCCGGAAATGGTGTGGGCATAAGGTTATTGTATCCTTGTCAGGTAGAGTAGTCAAACAGGAAAAAAGACCAAAATGGGTCTTTTGTGTTGTTTTGGTGCAGAGCGATATTAGTTACTGGGGTGGTACATTAGTGACTTCAATCGGGCCATTGAGTATCAAACGCAACTTGTTGAGACTGGAAGTCGGTTATCATATTAGGAAAATGCTGTTTCTGAAAATACTCGCTGTAAGTTACCTGCTTTATCAGGATAGTTACCCATATTATTGGGGTGTACAATTTCAGTTACAGTATTTCTTAGATCCATAACCGACT
>JAJRVO010000675.1 GCA_024277275.1 Chloroflexota bacterium | reverse complement strand
TTGGACAGTTATCTCAGAACCTTCAACTGATAAACTAGCAATCTTATTGCATAGGAGGTTTTGATGCGTATCGCAATATTTGGAACTGGCGGTGTTGGCGGTTATTTTGGGGGGCGGCTGGCTCAGGCTGGTGAGGATGTGGTATTTATTGCTCGTGGGGAACACTTGAAGGCTATGCGAAGACACGGGTTGCGGGTCGATAGTATAGAGGGCGACTTTGTGGTACAGCCGGTGCAGGCCACTGATGACCCGGCAGAGGTGGGGCCGGTTGACGCCGTTGTGGTGGCGGTCAAAGCGTGGCAGGTATCGGAGGCGGCGGAGGCTATGCGCCCGATGGTTGGCCCGGAGACGTTTGTGGTTCCATTGCAAAATGGGGTTGAGTCGCCAACTCAACTGGCAGAGGCGCTGGGGTCTGAGCGGGTGTTGGGGGGCGTGTGCCGGGTGATGAGCTTTATTGCCGAACCGGGCCATATTCGTGAGGCCGGACTGCCGCCCTACGTGGCTTTTGGCGAGCCGGATAACCGGCCCAGCAAGCGCGTTGAAAGGTTGCGCCAGGCATTTGCGCGGGCGACAGGCGTGAATGTAGAAATCCCGCCGGATATTAACGCCGCTATGTGGCGCAAGTTTTTGTTTATCGCCTCTTTGAGCGGAGTGGGCGCGGTGACGCGAGCGCCCTTCGGTGTGTTACGCAGCTTGCCCGAAGCCCGGCAAATGCTGGAACAGGTAATGCAAGAGGTTTTGGCTGTGGCACGGGCACGCAACATTGCTTTGCCGGAAGATATTGTCAGCCAGACATTGACTTTTGTCGATGGCTTGCCGCCGGGCGGCACAGCCTCGATGCAGCGGGATATTATGGAGGGGCGACCCTCGGAGCTTGAGTCGCAGAATGGGGCGGTGGTACGCTTGGGGCGAGAGGTTGGCGTGTCGACTCCGCTGAACGCCTTTATCTATCACGCGCTGCTGCCGCTGGAGTTGCGGGCGCGGGGGGAAATAGAGTTTTAGGAGGAGCAGATGTCCTGGTATCAACATACTTTTCGATTGCCTTCCTTTAAAAGGGGATTCCATTTAATCACGCACTTGATTGAGTCAAACGTGGCGGAGATACAGAAAGTCGGGATCGGTCTGGCCCACGTTTTTATCCATCACACCTCGGCGGGTTTGACGTTGAATGAAAATGCCGACCCGACCGTGCGGGTCGATTTTGAGAGTCACTTTAACAAGATGGTTCCCGAAAACGCGCCTTACTACCGGCACACCTACGAGGGATCGGATGATATGCCGGCCCACATTAAAGCCTCGTTGTTGGGGAGTTCTGTCACCATCCCCATTAGTAACGGGCGGCTAAATCTGGGAACCTGGCAGGGCGTTTACTTGTGCGAGCACCGGAATCACGCGTCAGGACGGAGGATTACGGTGACGGTTCAGGGCGAATGAAGGAATGGCGAATAGGCAAATGGCGAATGAGGAGATGACCAGCGATAGTAATTCGCTATTCGCGGCTTCGCAGATTCGCCATTCTTGGAGGCGTATGATTTGGTCAATAGTTGGAATTATTGTTGCGCTTTACCTGGGTTTGACCCTGATTCTGTTCCTGTTTCAGGCCCGCTTGCTTTTTTTTCCCACGCGAGGCATTGTGGCTACTCCGGCCACAATAGGGCTGGCTTATGAAGATGTGCAATTTACAACTGAGGACGGCGTTACACTGTCAGGGTGGTTTGTTCCGGCCAAAGAGGGCAAGAGGGTGGTCCTCTTTTTTCATGGGAATGCGGGCAACATCTCGCACCGGCTGGAGTCGATTGAGCAGTTTCACCGGCTGGGGTTGAATGTTTTTATTATCGACTACCGGGGTTATGGCCGGAGCGGGGGACGCATTAGCGAGGCAGGGAGTTATCTGGATGCGGAGGCGGCGTGGCGCTATTTGGTTGAAGAGCGACGGGTCGAGCCGGAACGCATTATTATTTTTGGCCGCTCGTTGGGGGGAGGGGTGGCGACCTGGCTGGCTAAAACTCACCCGCCAAAAGCCTTGATTCTGGAATCGACTTTTACCTCGGTGCCTGATGTGGCCGCTCGGCAACTGTCGTTTTTTCCGGTCCGGCTGTTGGCCCGTATCGAGTACAACTCGGTAGAGCGCTTGCCGCAAGTGACGGTTCCAATTTTGATTATCCACAGCCCGGATGACCAGGTAATTCCTTACAGTCACGGGCGGCGATTGTTTGAGGTAGCGCCGGAGCCAAAGGAGTTTTTAAGAATGGTCGGGGGACACAACGAAGGGTTTATTGTTACGGGGCAACGCTATGAGGATGGGTTGAAGGCTTTTGTTGCCAGATATGCGGGTGATCAGTAATTGTTAATTGTTAATTGTTAATTGTTAATTGGTGGTAAGTAATAACCGTCGCTGATAACTGGTCGCCAGATTATTCCTCCACGGACTCAGGGAACTCAACCGGCACAAAGGTTCGGTACAGGCTGATGAGGGTGTAGAAAATGGTATAGCCAATTGAAACATACAAAAATACGGGGCTGATGTTGGGGTACATAACCAGCATAGCGGCGGTGGCGGCGGCCCACATTAGGGTGGCTCCCAGCATTCCGCGTCGTAGCCAACGGTTAGGAGATAAATAGTCTAGCCGTGAGGGATAAATATATTTGATGGGGACAAAGACAAGCAGAGAAAAGAAGAGAATAATGATCAGGTTAGTCCAGGCGGATGTTTGCAGCACAAAAAGGTAAAAAACAACAATATTCCAATAGCTGGGAAACCCTTTAAAGAAGTGATCATCGGTTTTGGCCTCGGCCTGGGTGAATTGGTAGGTAGACGCTAATACCAATACGCTGGCCCCAAATATTGCCCAGTCGGGCGGCAGCAAACCGGTGGCTAATATAAAGAAGGCCGGAACCATAACATAGGTTATAAAATCTACCATGTTGTCCAGCAACGCCCCGTCAATTCTGGGGGCGGCTACCTTTGTTTGCGCTCGTCGGGCCAGTATCCCATCAACCGAGTCGACCATGATTGCCGCGCTCATTAACCAAAACGCCTGTAAAAATCGACCCTCATGAATTGCCCACAGGCTGAGCAGGCCAAAAATGGCTCCACTAGCTGTAAAAAGATGAACTAACCAGGCAGCTACGCGCTGCTGCCGGCTGATAAAAAATGTCGAATCGTCTACCATAATTGTCATTGACTCTCGTAATATTTTTCCAGGCCCCCTCAAAACCGGGATAGTATTTTAAATTATGTTTGGGAACCGGGTTCCCACGCCCGGCGTTTGGCAGTTCTTTGGCAAACCTAGGGTAAAGTGTAAAAACTACCTCCGTTAAAAAAGAGATATTGTAAAATCTTACTCCTTAAAATTTGAGGATAGCATAAACTCCATTCAAGGGCAAACACCAGACCAAAATTAGCCTTTAGAGCGTGTTTCTTAAAGACCGCAGAGGTTTTTTACGAGACATTTTTAAGCAAATTTGCCTCGGTTATGAACCTGACTTACAGTTAAAATCGGCTTCAGAAACCTCTGCGGTCTGGTCTACACGATTTAAGAAACACTTTCTTAGCAGCAGCTTGGTTGGAAGCCATACATAACAGAGTTATTCTCGTACCCAATGTTAAAACGGCAAGTCTTCTCCATCCCAGATATCTTGATGATGAGGACAGGTTAGCTCTCGCACCGAGTCGAGATGAACGGCCAACATAGGCGGGTCATCTGATTCGTTTTTATCGCTGCCGGGCCGGCCAAAATCAAGGATTAGTTCTTCAATATCTTCATCCCAATCGATATCAATTACGGTTAAGCCGTTGATATCGTCTAATAGTTCATTGTAATCAAAAACGTGCAAAGATTCGCCGCAATCGGGACACAGGAGAGGCAGCGTGTGTCCATTTTGAAAAACCAGAGATAGCAAAGGTTCGGTAATAAGATCAGTAATTGGCGCGTTGCTGATATGGGCATTTAGATATTCGGCAACGCAGGTAAATTGGCCGTTAATCTTGAGCATGGGCAGATCATCGTGAGAACAAAAGATGGAGCCTTCTAGGCGATGACGCCAGGGCGAAGGTCCTTCGTCAAAATCTGCCCAGTCGTCATCTAAAGAGAGTTCGTCGAATGCGTCCTCTTCGGGCCAGGGGCCGTCGTAGTCTTCTGGAATGGCCTCATCGGGCGTTGCATCAACCATGCTGGCTCTGAGCATGTAGAGCATGTTTACCAAAAACTGTTCAGGTCCTTGCTCTTTGATTAACTCAGTTGCAGCGCGCACCCAGGTTTCATCAGAGACAACTCGTGGGTAAGGGGGAACGCCTATGTATATGGGGTTACTCATCATGCCGTGAGTGGCCGCATCATCTATATCATCAAAATTGGTGATGTACTCTACGCTGGGGGAAGGTAAAGGGGGCAAGTTAGATTTATCACTCATAGTTTTTCCCCTGAAAAAATAGTAGAGGATACTTGTTTACAAAAACTATGTGTAAACTTGTGGCGATATTATAAACTAACTTACGGGATGTGTCTATAAAGTTGAGGCAGTAAGGAGATGTGTTTGAGCGGGTTTTAGGGACAATGATCG
>JAJRVO010000674.1 GCA_024277275.1 Chloroflexota bacterium | reverse complement strand
TAACATTTTTATGGGACACAGATGAACACAGATTTCACAGATTTTTGTTTAGTTTTTTACCATAATCTGTGTTTATCTGCGAAAATCTGTGTCCTATTCTCTGGCTTTCAGAATGTTACTTTGTGACCGTGCTGAGTATAATTTAGAGATATGCCGATTTAACAGCAACTCATCATCTATTCTTGGATGAGACTGTATGAAACAATATCAATTTATTTCCGAAGCAACAGGAAAAACTCAAAGAAAAACTCTATACCCCTATCAAACTCTTTGTAGGTTCAAGTCTTCTTGCTCTAATGTTCAAGACCTTCATTGTCCGGGCGATTAGTTACGACAATTATAACGATTTATTTATATTGTGCCGCCTCTAACACATATGAGGTCGGTTTACGAGGGGTTATTTTTGGAGGAAACAACTGAGCGTACGCGTTGTTAAAAGTATATCACAAGACACTAAACCGTCAACTTAAATTAAATGTGTTGATCTTCTACTAATATCAAAGGGCAAACACTCCCCAAATTGAACGCTGTCTGCAAAGAATGAGTTCTTAGCGTCAGCGTTAGAGAGCATTTAAGTCTGGGTAATTATCGAATTGATATATCAGTGATATATGACTGAGCTTTAGTATATGAGAGTTCATAATAAATGTCAAATTACCTGTTTTTGCACATTTTTATTTGACTTGACGCAGACTTTAAGCAAGGACAATCCTGGCAGCCACACTATGTTTTCATTGGGAAATCGGGTTCCGGTATCTCTGGAGTGGGAAAGCGAGCGCTGCGTTCGAGATCATCCAGATTCAGGTGGTTGCGCATATATTGCTTCGACGCGTCCTGATACGGTTGAAAATCCCAAGAGGTGTTTTTTCGACTCGTCGTCAGCGTTTCAGCAACCAATCGTCGCCGCCGCTGGCTTTCGAGCACACTTTGTCTGAGGGTCTGCGGACCCCAACGCTCCATAACTTCTGCGTTAAAAGCGCGTTGTAATTTTTCATACTCCGGTTGATTCGTAAGGTTTTCCATCTCATTCGGGTCAGCGACCAAACCGCAGTTTCTTGTTGCAGGTATTTTGCATCATTATGGACCGGGTAAAAGATAGGCACAAATATCTATATTAATCATGTTATGCCTATGATAAAATAAACACCAGATATGTGAAACTATTTACCTTGTGGTACTAAAAACGAGATATTTTTATGGAACGTAATGCTACAATCCTCATTGTAGATGACGAAGAACAGGGCCGCACCCTTTTAGAAAGGTTGCTGAATAAACTGGACTGTAACCTGGCTTTTGCCGGCACCGGTTCAGAAGCCCTGGCCCAAGCCGCTAAACTTATCCCGGATTTGATCTTGCTGGATGTTATGCTGCCTGATATGAACGGGTACGAGGTATGCGCACAACTACGCGCCGATCCCTTACTGGCTGAAGTGCCTATTGTTATGCTCACTGCGCTTGACGATCAAAAATCTCGATTAAAAGGTATCGGGGTTGGAGCCGATGATTTTGTATCCAAACCCTTCGATCCAGCCGAATTAAAAATGCGAGTGCAAACCATTACTCGCCTTAACCGATACCGCCGGCTGCTTGCGGAGCGGGCCAAGTTTGAGTGGGTGGTTGACCATGCAGACCATGGATACCTGATGGTCAACGAGACCGGCCATATTACCTACGCCAATCCCAAAGCGCGTTTATATCTTGGCCTGCCGGCAGATAAAGACAAGCCCAATGACGCGCATTTTTTAACCCTGGCTCAAAAGCAATACCATTGCAGGCCAAAAGCGGCCTGGGCTACCTGGTTGGATTTGCCGCAAACCGCCGCGACACGTTACTTGATCCGGCCCGAAATACCCGTATCGAACGCTTTTTGGCTCCAGGTCAATATATTAAACTTGCCCGTGGGTTCAGAAACAGGCAAAGTTATCCACCTGAGAGATATAACTGAACGGGTAAATTTGCAGCGGGAGACGCACAGTTTCCATGCTATGGTATCTCACAAATTGCGTACACCGCTGGTAGGCGTATTTAACGGTTTGGAACTGGTACTGGAATATGCCCGCAAATTATCAAATGCCGATATGATCAGGATAGGTGAAATAGCGTTACAAAATGTACAGCGACTCCGAAATCAAATTGATGACATTATCAACTATCTCCATACATCTACGTTAATCAAATCTAACTCAAGCTTTAACCTTTCACAATTGCCGTTAATGGTTACCAAACTTAGCGCCAATCTGGAGCTAGAATCGGTTACTGTATTAAACCGGGAAAACCTGGCCGGCATCCACATTTTGCTTGCCAAACGAACCGTAGAATTGATGCTTTGGGAGATTTTAGAAAATTCCAAAAAGTTTCATCCTCAACAAACCCCCAGCGTAGAAATTATGATATCACGCGCCAATTCAAGGCAAGTAAGGCTTAGAGTCAGCGATAACGGCCAGCGCCTATCGCCGGAACAATTGGACCAAATATTGACTCCCTACTATCAAGGAGACAAATATTTTACCGGCGAAGTCACGGGGATGGGTCTGGGGCTTTCAATGGTAGCTATGGTTACCTGGGGAGCGGGGGGCCTGTGCCACATCTACAATCGGGAAGATGGGCCGGGGGTAGTGGTAGAACTCACTTTACCCCTGGCCGAGGACGCAGATACAATATCCACTAAACAGTAGCCAGTGAGTAGTAACCAGTGAGCAACTGTCACTATCCCTAATTACCAATTACCAATTACCAATTACTGATTACTGATTACTGATTACCGATTACTGATTACCGATCATTGTCCCTAAAACCCGCTCAAACACATCTCCTTACTGCCTCAACTTTATAGACACATCCCGTAAGTTAGTTTATAATATCGCCACAAGTTTACACATAGTTTTTGTAAACAAGTATCCTCTACTATTTTTTCAGG
>JAJRVO010000673.1 GCA_024277275.1 Chloroflexota bacterium | reverse complement strand
TCACTCCATAAACTAAGCACCGCGCTGCTTGTAACTACCGAAAGACTTCCGCCAAGCTGTACTAGCTTGGACATGAAATGGCCTTGCCCAGGTTATGAATTATTTGAAGCGATTTAAGATACCAACCGACCGGTATGTTAAAAAGACAAAAAAACTAAGGTCGTAGACCGCCTAAAAGCATCTGATTCAACGTGCCTATTATCTCCGCGTGGTCTACGCCCATCTGCCTGAATACCGGACAACAGCCAATTCCTCTCAGCATCCCCACAAAGTTGAGCGCCATCAGCCGGGCGTCGAGGTCCGGGCGTATCTGCCCGGCTGCCTGTCCCTTCTGGACAATACGCTCGATAAAGCGAGTCAAATCAGCATAAACCTCTTGCAGCGCGGTTGAAAAATCAGGATTAACGCCCTCCATCTCCGTTGTCAGACCGTGCAAAACCAGGCAAAGGGTGTCATTCTCTTGAATCAATCGGGCATGGTTTTCAAGCATGACGGTTAGTTGGGTCAAAGCGTCCCCGGCCTCCACCACGTCGCGAGCCACCTCTTTATTCCAGGCAGAGCGCACCGATTTAATGACGACGAAAAAGAGGGCGTCTTTGTTTTCAAAGTGATGGTACAGCGCGCCCTTGGTCAGATCGGTCGCCCGGGCCAGGTCGGCTATTGAGGTGCCGTAAAAACCTTTGCGCACAAAGAGTTGGGCGGCTGCGTCGATAATCTGCCGGCGCGTTCGTTCGCTTTGGAGTTGCTTTTGGGTTTTAGATGTCACACCGTTCCTCGCAAAATTTCACATACTAAACGATTGGTATGCAAAATATAACACACTCTTCGTCCAGTGTCAAGAACTTGATTTAAGTCGCGGTCAAATTGTTATTTCATTATGTTTTGTTATAATGAGATCAAGACGCTTCAAGAAGCGGAGCAAATGCTAAAATGGTTAAAGAAACAATTTTAGAAATCATTCAAAATTATTTGCAGGCGGTTCGCCAAGCAGGTATTCAGGTAGGCCAAGTTGTATTATATGGTTCTTGGGTCAGGGACGAGGCTCGCTCAGAAAGTGATATATATCTTATTGTTATTGCTCCCGAATTTGACGATCTACATGATAGAGACCTGATTAACCGTCTGTGGGAACTTACAGCCACAGTTCCCGAAGCCTGGCGCATTGAGCCGATTGCCTGCGGTGAACGCGAATGGCTGGAAGATGACTCCAGGGCCATCATCGAAATTGCCCGGCGAGAGGGAGAAGTGATTACCCTTGAGCCGGAGGCGGTTTAGAACAAGAAGCCGCTTATGAAGCAAAGCTTCACACGCACCCGATGAAACCTGACAGCAGGGGAGCGGGGGCGCTTTTTAAGATTTACAGTAGACAATCCAAAATCTAAAATCCAAAATGGTTTCATAGGAGAGACTTTGTGCCAAATTCACCCAATTCCACATCTTCGTATGCTCAACCTAATACTGATTACTACTCAAAATGGTTTGTATTAGTCGCAGTGATATTCGTAACTTGTTTGATTACGGCGAATATCATCGCAGTAAAACTGGTTAGCATAGTTGGTTTCATTTTGCCTGCTGCTATTATCATTTTTCCTGTCAGTTACATTATCGGTGATGTATTGACCGAGGTTTATGGCTACCGTCAGGCGCGACAGGTCATTTGGTTAGGCTTTATGTGCAATCTGCTTGCGGTGGCGGCTATCTGGCTAGGCGGACTACTGCCGGCCGCATCGTTTTGGGACGGGCAGGCTGCTTATGATCGCATCTTAGGGTACACCCCCCGTCTATTGGCAGCTTCATTCATCGCCTACCTAATCGGTGAATTTTCTAATGCCTTCGTGTTAGCCAAGATGAAGATTGCCACCAATGGACGCTGGTTGTGGACGCGCACGATTGGCTCTACTTTGGTTGGGCAAGGATTAGACTCGTTTGTGTTCATTACTTTGGCCTTTGTGGGGATAATTCCATTGACCGGTTTGGTTTCAGCAATTGTGACCCAATGGCTGGTAAAATCACTGTACGAAGCGATAGCCACACCACTGACTTACGGCGTGGTGAATTTCCTAAAGCGGCAGGAAGGGCTTGATGTATATGATCATAAGACGCGGTTTAATCCGTTGTTGATTGCAGAATAAGGAAGATAACATTATGAAGCCACAGGTCGAAGGAAAACTAAAACATGTAACAGACCGCATTGTTGAGGTATTTGATCCGCTTCGTATTATTGTTTTTGGCTCTCAAGCGTATGGTCATCCCACTCCCGATAGCGATGTAGACTTGCTAATAATAATGGACAGTGATGAACGTCCGGCAACGCGAGCAATGCGAGTTTCCAGAGTATTACGCCCGCGTCCGTTTCCTATGGATATTCTGGTACGTACGCCAGAGGAAATTCAACATCGTCTGGAAATTGGCGACTATTTCATCCGCGAAGTGATGGAACGAGGTAGAATACTGTATGAGCGAAGCGTATCTGAAAGAGTGGATTCGTAAAGCTGAAGAAGATTATGTGGTGGCAACCGCATTGGTCCGCCGGCGCAAACACCCTACGCCAAGCGCCGCAAGCTTTCACTGCCAGCAATGCGCTAAGAAGTATCTGAAAGCATATTTGGTTAAACACGAGGTTGTTTTCCCAAAAACTCACGATTTGCTGGAACTGCACAAATTGTGCCTTACAGTAAACCCTGCCTTTGAGTTAATCGGTGATTTACTCGACCTATTGAACCCCTATTCGGTAGCCTTCCGTTATCCCGGCGAAGAGGCAACAGTTGAGGAAGCCAAAGCGGCCGTCAAAGCGATGAAGGAGGTCCGGCGTTTTGTGCAGGGAACCCTGGGGTCTACCTAGTCGTTACCATATGAAAGGTAAAATGAAAAGTTGTGTCGAAACGGTTACTAATTCTTGCCTGCTCCCAGCGCAAGTGTCCCGATAAAGGTGAGATACCAGCCATTGAACGGTATGATGGCGGCAGCTACCGTGTTCTTCGAAAAACCAAACGAGACGGGAATTGGCCTGAAAATTTGGATGTGTTGATTTTGTCAGCAAAATATGGCCTAATTGAAAGCTCCACTCCCATTGCCGATTACGAACAGCGTATGACCCGAAAGCGCGCCGTTGAGCTACAGTTCCAAGTTGCCGAAATCTTGAAAATTCATCTGCAAAAAATTATTTATGATGAAATTTATGTGGATTTGGGTCAGGATTATTGGCCTGCTATAGAAAAATCGGTGAAATTATTTGATACTACATCAGTTAGTTATGCCGAAGGACGCATTGGTCAGCGGTTGGCTACACTAAAACGATGGTTGTTGAACCACAATAACTAAAGCGTCCAGCTACGAGGAGTAAAAATTGACGCAATTAAATTTACCTCTGTACCAGCCCCGTGATCGCGGAAGATTAAATGCTCTTAGAAATATTTTAGCTTCAGTATCCGACGAGTTGCGGCAACAAGCCCCTGTAGCTCAGGGAATTGTTGATTTTGTCACCGTAGAGTTACCAAATATTTTACGTCAAACTACTCCGTTCCAAATTTCGACGGCTGATAATGTAAACCCCGTCTCAGCAAGTCCGTATGACTTTGAGATTCACGATTTGGTGCAAATGCAGAACCGGCCTGAAGTTTTTCCAGCAGTTTCTGAACTGGTTCAAAATATTAATGTTGCCTCCCTCACCAAAGGGTTTCAAAATGTAGAGCTAATTGGCATTGATGAGTCTCAGGTAGATAATCCATTACCCCAAAGTGCCATTACCTATCTCAAATCTATTGCATTCCGAATGTATAAACTACCGAATGGGGCAACAGATGAGGCAGTTGGGCCCATTTTAAGCGAAACTAAAATGCAGCTTCGTGAAGATGAAGATGCTTTTGAGTCAAAAAACAAATTATTGAGCTATATACGCAACAACTTTGTAGCCTATAGTTCAGCATTAACCGCTTTAGCATTTGGTCGCACACCGCTTGTAATTCTCCACGGCCCCCTGGTTAGGGCTATCGGTGGTTTTAGCCAGTTAACATTTGACTATGAAACAGCACGTAACCTGTTTAATATTGATGTAGGCGATGCAGGTGAATTTGATCTACCAAAGGATAGAACCAAACCTACCATTAGTGGGGACAGTGAAACTCAGAATAACATGTCGTTTTCTATCGATGAAATGATTGATGGGGACAAAAATCTGAGGAGATTCAATGAATTTTGTCTAAAAAGCTGTGGTCGAAAGTGTGCTGTACCGGAGGTTAGACGAATATATGGAAAGGCAGTGCCGCCTTCTGCGGCAAAAGTTACTAAGAAAATGATTACTGGGCGAGATTACCCTGGATTTTGTTTGTATTTTTGGATGTTACGTTCTCTTTTGGACTTAAGCAGGCTTGCAGAAGTACTCATTTTGTCTGTAGTAGAGGATGTCTCTTCAGCCACTGAAATGACTCGCCTTATTCTGCCTTCCTTGTTAGCAAATCCCGCCGTTAGACGTCGGGTAGAGAACTCAAGCTTACGACCAGTTTTGCAAGCTGCTAATATTGGTACTTTTCCAACCCAGCCTCATCAAAGAAGTGATTTGTACAAAAAAGCAACAACATCGATTGAGCGGTTGCGATTAGCGGATGCCAATATCTTTTCATACGTCTTATCAGAAGGGCAATATACATCACCAGTACAAATCTATCGCTACCGGACTCGGAACACCTTTGAAAGAACGTTAGCAGACAGCAGTCTTGGAATCCGAAATGAATTTGAGGATATACTCGATGCGTTATTCTCTGCTAATAGCCAAACTAATAACCATCCTGGATATCGAGTCCTAATGTCTTATGTTCGTACGTCACCACTTCGCGAGCCAATTCGGGTTGAATATTTTGATTTACCTCATCTCAACCCACCAGAACGAGTTATCGGCCCTACCTATCTCTTAAGTCTCCCCTATCAAGAATATGGAATACCTATCATTCTGTATTATGCTGACAAATTGGCACGAACACCAACAAAAATAATCAGAACTATCATCGAGAGAGAGTATTTGGATCTTGTCATTCAAAATCGTTTTAGTGATCCGGTTTCAATTATGCGTGTTCTCGGGCGACTGAGTCGCGGTTATTTTCAACGAGAGGGATTAAGATGAAAATTGGCAATGTTTTTGATCAAACTTCAACGACTGAATTTGTTGCTATGCTTGACCCAAAGATTGATGGGGAAAAACTATTATTTAGCTATGTGGAATTATCTCCAAGCGGCGATAAACCTAATCCACAAGGGGAAAGAATTGTTGCCCGAATCACAAATGTACTTAAGGAAAACCCGCTCCTAAGTAAAGATCAGGCTGGAGTGTCAGCATCCATAGATTTGGGTGGGTTAGGGTTTGACTTCTCCCGCCGTTTCACCTACGGTTGGGCACAGTGTACAGTGATTGGGTCACTCGATGGACGCGGTCTTGACATGAATCGACGCAGCATTGCGCCCAACGCTGAAATATATGTGCCGTCAACCCAAACCTTACGACAATTATTTTTCAGCCCGTTTCCATCTTATGTTCCACTCGGAGCAATCGAAACTTTCGGTACGCAAGAAGAAGTACCGGTCACACTTAACGCTGATCAATTAGTTACAAAGCATTTCTGTATTTTTGGAATGACCGGTTCTGGCAAGACAAATACATCTGCCAAGCTGATTGAAGAGTTAATGGCTCGTAATCATCGTATGGTAATTTTTGACTCGCACGACGATTACCAGAATCTAGATGCGTTTACTAATCTGTTTCTTGATAGAGATAGTAATGGACAAATCATTAATTTTACGGCCCCGTCCGAACATTCACAAGCTATCCAAGAAGCCACAAATCAACTTAATATCACACCCTCGCCTAACCGACCATTGGACAACTGTGCTCATGAGCGATTACTTCAGGTAGCTTCAGTAATATACAATAATAAACCTGCTCGGCAGTTTCTTAACCAAGGCAACCAGCAAACTGCGTCAACTGGAATTGATGCAAATTTTGTTAGTTCAACAACAGGAACTCAACCCTGGCATAGTTTGATTGAGAATCCACAAATGGTTAGTTTCCAATCTTTTCCTGAATAAATATCCTTGCGAGAATTTTGAATATTGTGATGCCGTTGGTGGTCTCTGCCAGTATCAAGACAATATTGAGAATTGTACAGCACGTGAGTACATCCTAAACCATACCACCAAAATGTGCGATTCTGGTATTTTTACTAAAGAAGGGGCAACTCTGACCTATCAAGAGATGTTTGAAGCATATGAGCGTATGGATGTGGAATATGGGATAATGATTGACGTGTTTCAGGACTCTCAGGCTACCCTGGCCAGCGCCAGAGAAGCGATAGAAGCCTATATGCCTTATCGAGATATATTCAATTTGGTAGGTGTTGCTCACGGCCTGACTGTGGAAGAGTATCTGGAGTGTTACCGGGGGCTTCGGGACTTAGGGTTTACCCATATCGCAGTGGGCGGGTTACTGCGCCGGGTGGAGGAAACTGTACGTTATACCCAAGTCCGCGATGAAGAATTCCTGTATGAGGTTTTAGATACTATCCAAGCCGAGTTTCCCGATGACTGGCTTTTCGCTTTAGGTTGTTTTCATCCAAATCGTCTTGAGGAATTTCAAGTCCGAAATGTATGGGGCGATTACAAAGGATGGATTTTTCAATACAAAAAACGCGATGAAACGCTGAC
>JAJRVO010000672.1 GCA_024277275.1 Chloroflexota bacterium | reverse complement strand
CGCAAATGAACAATGAACAATGAGTAATGAGCAAATAAACTCAGATAAAAAATCAAAAAGAAAAAGAATCTGTGAAAATCTGTATTCATCTGTGGATAATAATTCTCGCGGACGACGCAAATGTTGCGAGGTAATACTATAGAGAAATCAGATAAACATCATACAACCCGTTTTATAAAAAACATTCTGAGCCAATGTAGGGGCACACGGTGGCGCGTCTCTACAATAGTTGTATGACTTCTAAGTGATTTGTCTATCAGGATGGAGAGGATTCGGTAGAGATTGGAGATCAGGTCTAATCCAAGGGATTAGGGATTGGGAGATTGTTCTGTGGAGGATAAAAGGATTTTTGCGGTGCAGGTTTTAAAAACTAAAAAATTAAACAGGGAGTAAGGAAATGATAAGAACAAAATATTATGTATCATATTTAGTTATATTTATTGTATTGGCTATGGTGGTAGCATGCGCCGGCGCAAACACAGACGTTAGCCCCCCCACGCCTGTTCCGGCAACTGCCACGCCTGAAACCGTCAGTCCAACGCCTGTTGTAGAGAACGCCAAAAAAGCGGTGATCCTTTTTAGTTACGAGCCGGATTTTTGGGCTACAGCAGACGAAGACCGGGGCGTTGTCAGTGGTCTGGAGACAATGGGGTTTACAGAAGGCGACAATATAGAGGTTACACGCCTGTATATGAAAACCAAAACAGTGAACAAAACGCAGGAACAAATGCAAGCCCTCGCCCTTGAGATTGTGGCTGAAATAGAAAAGGTTGGGCCGGATGTTGTCTTTATTATGGATGACGATGCTTTAAGGCACGTCGGCTCAAAGCTGCTGGATACAGATACCCCCGTTGTTTTTGCGGGGGTCAACGGCTTTCCCAATGATGACAATTACTCTCCCCTGGGCCCGTTGGCCGATTCTCTTGAACAGCCCGGTCACAATATTACCGGCATTTTAGAGCGTGTTTCCTTCAAAGCCGGCTTTGAATTGTTAAGCCAGGTCTTACCCGAAGCCCGGACTGCCCTGTTTGTGACAGATAATAGTTCGGTGAGCAACCTGCTTTTGAAAGGGGCCGGCGGCGAGGCCGAACTGAATGAAGCGGCCATTGAAGTGGTTGACAAATTATACACCGATGAGTTTGAAGAATTGAAAACGATTATTCTGGAGCATCAGGACAAGGTAGATGCGATTGTCCTCTTTTTGCCCTGGACAATTGTTGATTCAGAGGGCAACCATGTGCCTCAAGATGAAGTGGTCGCCTGGTTAATGAAAAACAGCCGGCGGCCAAGCATTGCCTTTTTGGATATTTTGGCTCAAGAAGGATATCTGGTGGGGACAGTGGTTGATATGGAACAGCAAGGCCACCACGCCGGTTTAGCCGGCGGGCGCATATTGCAAGGCGATAATCCGGCAGAAATGCCTATTATCGACCCGATTGCCAACAGGGTTGTAATCAACCTGGCCCGGGCCAACCAGCTTGGCATCGAAATCCCTTTTGAAGTTTTGAAAAACGCGGACATTGTTTACCAGGAAATGTCTGCCTACCCGGAATATCAAAAAAAGTAACGAGTCACTTTAACTCCGGCGTCACAAAAGGCGGTTGCTTATGAGGCTGTACTACAAACTATTGTTAATCTTGTTGCCCCTGATTATATTACCGGCGTTGTTGGCGGGCATTATTACCTATCAACTATCCAGAACGGCGCTTCAACAAACAACCCGGGAGATTTTGAAGATAAAACTGGCCGACGCTATATCTGTCAGCGTTGAAAACAATGACGTGCTTCATCAATTTGGTCTTGATAATATCCCATCTAATGTTGAAAAAGCGCGGGCTGAAACCGTCGAAGCTTTGAACGCCATTCGTTTTGGCGAAACCGGACACATTTTTGTGGTTGACTCACAGGGCATTGTTCAAAGCCATCCTGACCCGGATTTGGTCGGCAGTAACGTTAGCAACCAAAGTTGGTTCTCTCAAATTCTAAATCAGGAAGAGGGATCGCTGATAGAATTTGCCTGGCAGAACGAAAACTATCTGGTAACTGCCGGCTATTTTGAACCCTGGGATTGGCACATTGTAGCCGGCAGGGCGCAAACGGAAACGCTTGGCGCTACGGGGCAGGTAGCAGCTTACACTTTTTGGGGTGTTATAGCTGTTTTGTTGATTGCCGCGCCGGTACTGCTGGTTGCAATTCGGCGGTTCACCTTGCCTATTCAAATCCTGGCTACGACGGCCAAAAGTGTAGGGCGTGGAGATTTTGATGTACACATCGATGTGCAATCCGGTGATGAAATAGGGCAGTTGGGTGAGGCGTTCAATACAATGTCCGGCCAAATTGAAACCCTGGTCAGCACGCTTGAAGATCAGGTTGCGGCCCGGACGCGCCGCTTGGAAGTGGCTGCTGCCCTTAGTGAACGCCTCAGCGCTATTCTTAACCTGGAAGATTTGCTGAATGGGACAGTCAACAAAATTCAAGAGAACTTTGGTTATTATCATGCCCATATCTACCTGCTAGACGATGAGCAGTCGAATCTGATTGTGGCCGCCGGCACAGGGGAAGCCGGTGTGGTAATGAAAGCCAAAGGACATAGTATTGCTTTGAATGCCCCCACCAGCCTGGTGGCCCGGGCTGCCCGCACCGGCCAAATTGTTCGGGTTGACAACGCGCGGGAGGCAGAAGATTGGCTGCCCAACCCCTTGCTACCCGATACCTACTCTGAGATGGCCGTGCCGATTGTGGTGAATGAGCAGGTGGTTGGCGTGCTGGACGTGCAGGAGGATAGAATTGCCGGCCTAGATGAGGGTGACGTCGGCTTGCTGCGCTCGCTGGCTAACCAGGTGGCGGTGGCTATTCGCAATGCCCGTCTCTTTGAAGAAGTCGAGACAGCCTTGGCCGAGACGCGAGCTGCTCAAAAACGATACGTGGAGCAGGTATGGGATAGAACCAAGGTGACCCGGCAAAATGTAGGACGCGTTCTCTTTAGCCTGGGCAAAACTGCCCCGCTAACCGATGTTGCCATTGCTGAAGCCCGGCGGCACGCATTTGCTAAAAAAGAACCTGCTTTAGTTGTGCTTAACGGCGATAAGCAAGAGAGCCAGAGAATAACTGACACAAAAGAGCAAGGGAGCGACGCTACGCTTACAGGCGCAGGGGAGCAGGGGAGCAATACTGCCGATTCAATTGAAAATCCAAAACCCAAAATCCAAAATCAAACCGCGCTGGTTGCGCCTATTACGCTGCAAAACGCAACGGTAGGCAACTTGCAATTGCATGAGGTTGACCCCGATAGACAGTGGACAGAAAGCGAACTGGCCCTTATTGAGGCCGTAGTTGACCAGGTGGCTCAAGTGGCTGAAA
This sequence comes from Chloroflexota bacterium, assembly GCA_024277275.1. Classification (GTDB taxonomy): domain Bacteria; phylum Chloroflexota; class Anaerolineae; order 4572-78; family J111; genus JAJRVO01. The sequence continues at coordinate 8,930 of JAJRVO010000672.1, read as the reverse complement.
ACCTTCGCCTGTTAAATGATACCCAAGAGCGAGCCAGTCGTGAACGCCTGATTGGTCAGGTAAGCGACAAGTTGCGCCGGGCGCCAGACCTGGAAACCTTAATGAAGGTAGGGGTAGAAGAGTTGTCTCGGGCTCTGGGTCCGGCTCGTACCTTTGTCCGTTTGGGGTCAGAGGCAGAACTGGGGAGCGGGCAGGCGGACGCGCCTGAGAGCATTGTCGAAGAAATATCCGAGCAACCCCAACTCAACAATGGCTCGTTGAAAGAGGAGCAAGACACTCATAGCGCGGCAAGCCGCAAATTAACAATGAGCAATTAACAATGAACAAATGATTCTCGCGGATAACGCAAATGTTGCGAGGTAATACTATAACGTAAATGATTCCAACAACGGGCATAAGGAATAAATAAGATGAACAAAACCGATTGGCTTGAACAACCCCCAATTTCCGTATCAGAAGAACCGTTAAAAGCCGGCGACCTGGATTTTTACTCGCTGCTTAGGCGCCGGGCCGGTGAAGGCCGCCTCTTTTTTAACCAGCGGCGAGCCGTTATTTTTGACGTGGAAGCTTTGGGCGCCCTACGCCAGCAGTTGCTAAATTCTCTTGGCAAAGAACTGGCTATGGGTATCTTGACCCGTTTTGGCTACGCCCACGGTTACAACGACGCCAAAATGTTGGGCGAGAATTTTGATTGGGAGACGGAAACCGATTGGCTGGCAGCCGGACCGTCTATTCATACGCTGGAAGGCATTGTTCACGTTACCCCCCAAAAAATTGAATTTGACCGTGAAACCGGCCATTTTCATATGCATGGCATCTGGCTTAACTCTTACGAGGCCGAAGAGCACCTAAAACTATATGGCCCCAGCGATCATCCCGTGTGTTGGACCCTTACCGGCTATGCTTCCGGTTATACCAGCAGTTTCTTTGGGCATGATTTGTTAGCTATTGAAACCGAGTGCGTTGGCAAAGGCGATGCTCGCTGCTACTGGGAGATTCGCCCGGTAGACCAGTGGGGGGACGAAGCTAAACCGTACCTGAAGGCGTTGGAACAGGTGGATATTTCCGGCCAATTGTTTGAGGCCAATCGCCGGCTGCAAGAGCAGACGCGTCAGCAAATTCAGCTTAATGAGATGGCTACGGAATTGAACCTGATTACCAACATTGATGAAGTTTTTAGAATTGCCGCAACCAAAACAAAACAAATTATCAGCACAGACAGAGCCAGTATAACCTTGTTAAATCCTGGCGGTGAAAGCTATAAAGTATTTGCGCTGGATGACAAAACCGGCGCTGTTCCGCAAGGCGCCGAACTGCCTGTTGATGAGACAACGGGCATTGGACAGGCAATAAAGACCGGGCAAGCAGTTATTAGACATAATATCCAAACCAGCGACGCGCCGGAAAATCGTCAACTGGCCCAATACGGCTTCCATTCGGCAATGGTTGCGCCGTTGGTGACTGGCTGGCGGGTAATTGGCACGCTTAATGTGGGCAGCAAAACGCCAAACGCGTACGATGAACATAATAAAGATATGATGCTCCGCATTGCAGGATTTTTGGGAACGGCCATTGAGAACCAACGCCTGATTGACCAGATGCAAAAACGCACCGCCGAGACCGAAGAACAAGCGCGCCGCCTGACTTTATTGAGCAACCTGGGGACAGAGTTGAGCCAGACGACGAATGTTAACGAGGTCTTTAAAATTGTGGCTATCCAAACCGGCGTGATTGTTGGGAGCGACCGAACCAGCGTGGCCTTGCTGGATCCAACGGGCGATAGTTTTGAAGTTTTTGCGCTTGATGGCCTCAAAGGAGCTATCCCGGTGGGAGATAAACTGCCGGTTGAAGGCACGGCGATTGGGAAAGCGGTTCAGGAGAAACAGGTGATTACGTTCCTCGATATAAGGAAGAGCGATTTTTCTGAACATCGCCAGTTGGCCGAGCAAGGATTGCGTTCAATCATTGTGGCCCCGCTGATGGCTGGCGGGCGGGTTATAGGCGCGCTGAATGTGGGGTGCAAAGAGGTAAGCGCTTATACTGGGCGCGATGAAAATTTTTTACTTCAAATCGCCTCGCGGTTAGCCTCTACGGTTGAAAACCGTCGTTTGTTAGAGCAAGTGCGGACAACTTTGGACCAGACTGAAGCGCTTTACGAGGCCAGCCGGCACATTACAACGGCTACCAACCTGCAAGAAATTGTGGGCGCTGTTGTTCAAGGCGGCTCGCTGCCGGTCATCAACCGGGCGGTACTCCAAATTTATGAGTACGACTCGGCGGGTGAAATGGAAGCTTCATATGTGGCGGCCAATTGGTACAGTGGAGAAGGATCGCCGCCTACATCGCCGGGTGCGCGCTATACCAGAGCGGGGTTTGCCACTATTGAACTCTTTCTTAGCTCTGAACCGGTATTTTTTAATGATACCCAACAAGATGAGCGAATTGATCCACCAACAAAAGATTTATTGAAACGGTTGAATGTTCAAGCAATGGCCGCCCTGCCTTTATGGTCCGGTTCGCGCCAGATGGGTGTTTTACTGCTGCAAGCGGATGAACCGCATCAATTTGCCCAGCGCGAAATACAATCATATGCCTCTTTAGCCGGACAGATGGCCGTGGCGGTTGAAAACTGGCGCCTGCTGGACGATGCCCAACGCCGCGCTCGCCGCGAGCGAATTTTGCGCGAGGTTACAGCCCGGATTCGCGACTCGGTTGATGTTGATACCGTTATGCGTACTGCCGCCCGCGAGGTAGGGCAAGCGCTGGGGCGCCCGGCCTTTGTTTATCTGGACGGTAAAAAGGACGGGGAAGAGCCGGAAACCCTTGAAGGAAATGGACAATGAGCAATCCAAAATCCAAAACCCAAAATCTAAAATCTGAGGATTTATACCAATTGTTATTCGACACTGCGCTTGATGCAGTGGTGGTCATTGATGAGAATGGCCCTGTTATCAATTGGAACTCTCAAGCGGAGACTATGTTTGGCTGGACAGAATCAGAGATGATTGGTCAGCAATTGTCAGATACAATCATTCCGCCTCAATATCGTCAGGCTCACCAGCAAGGGTTAAAACGTTTTCTGGCGACCGGGCAGGGACAGGTTACCAATAAACGCGTCGAAATTACCGGCCTTCACCGTGATGGGCGCGAATTTCCTATTGAACTCTCCATCTCGTCGCTTCGTCAAGGCGAAAGGTGGATATTCAGCGCCTTTATTAGAGATATTAGCAAACAGACGCAGGCAGAAGAACAACTTCGCAAGTTGTCTCAGGCCGTTGAACAGAGCGCAAGTTCAGTTCTAATTACAAATGCCAGGGGCAAGATAGAGTATGCAAACCCCCGTTTTACTCAATTAACCGGCTACACTGCCCAAGAGGTCATTGGAAAAGACCCAAGCATTCTAAAATCGGGCAAAACGTCGCCGGAAGAATACAAAAAATTGTGGGATACCATTGGCTCCGGCGATGAATGGTTGGGAGAATTTCATAACCGAAGAAAGAATGGCGAACTTTATTGGGTGTCAGCCTCTATCTCGCCAATCAAAAACTCAGACGGCGTGATTACCCATTTCCTTGGGATTGAAGAAGACATTACCGAGCGTAAGCAGTTGGAAGAAGAACGTCGCGTCCGCTACCGGCAGGAACATATTTTGAGTACATTGCTGCAAATCGGCCTAGAAAATGTCACGCTTGACGAGCAACTAGAACAGATATTACAAGGAATTCTTGCCATCCCGTGGTTGCCCTTAAACCCTAAAGGCGGCATCTTTCTGGTTGAGGAAGAATCGGATGTGTTGGAGCTAAAGGTTCAACAGGGTCTGGCGCCTGACCTTTTAACCATATGCGCTCGCGTTCCGTTTGGCCGGTGCCTCTGCGGGCAGGCGGCGGCGAGTCGCCAGATTGTGTTTGCCGATTGCGTGAATGAACGCCACCAAAACACCTACGACGGCATAATTGAGCACGGGCATTATAACGTGCCCATTCTGTCTGGCCAGAAGGTGTTGGGGGTTATTGTGCTCTACTTACCGGCCGGATACCAAAAGAAAGAACAAGAAGAGACGTTTTTGCAGACCATAGCTAATACGCTGGCCGGAATTATCCGGCGCAAGCAGCTAGAACAGCACGTTCAAGAGTCGCTTATGCGTCGAGAGCGTCAGGTGCGAACCAGCACCGAGATTGCCAAGCAAATTGCCGCCGCGCCGGCTTTGGATGAGTTGTTTAAACAGGTTGTTGATTTGGTTTGGGAACGGTTTGGTTATTATCACGTCCGTATTTACACGTTGGAGCAAAATGATTTGGTCATCCAGGCCGGTATGGGCCAGGCGGGACATGAAGGGCAATATATAGATCAACAAATTACCCTTACCACCAAACAAAGTTTAATTGCCCAGTCTGCCCGAACGGGCCAACCCGTATTGGCCCCCGATGTTTCTAAAGCGCCGGATTGGATATCTGACCCGCAGTTGCCTGATACAAAGGCGGAAATTGCTGTTCCTATTAAACTGGAACAAACGGTATTGGGTGTGCTTGATGTACAAAACAATGCTGTGGGCAGTTTAAGCCAGGAAGACCAACTGGCGTTGTTGGGGCTGTGCGGCCAAATTGCGGTGGCGATTGATAGTCACCGGGTTGAGGCTGAACGCAAACAAGCAGAAACGGAATTGCGGCGTTTAGACTGGGCGATTAGGCAATCAATGGAAGGTATGGCTATTGCAGATTTAGACGGCAACATTCAGTTTGTTAATTTGGCCTGGGCCAGGGCGCACGGTTATGAGCCGGAAGAATTGCAGGGCAAACACTTAAGCATCTTCCATACCCAAGAACAACTCCGCAACGAAGTGGCGCCCTTTAACGAGCAAGTTACGCTTAACGGCGCTAATCAGGGCGAGGTTGGGCACATGCGTAAAAACGGCTCAACTTTTCCCACGTGGATGAGCGTTACGTTGCTAAAAGATGCTTCTGGTCAGCCTATGGGCCTGGCTGCCGCCGCGCAAGACATCACCGAGCGCAAATTGGCTGCTTCTGAATTGTAAGATCGCCTGCATGAGTTAAGCGCGCTGCAACGTCTTATGAGCCGTGAAAGTTGGCAAGATTTCCAGACTGTGCGGGAACAAGTAGCCCAGGGTTATCTGTTTGACCAAACCGCCGTTCGCCCCGTAACGCCCCAGGATATTGGAAACGGCAATGAGTCTTTAGAGGGGCTACCCCAACCCGCCTCTAATAATGGTTACTCGGTTACCCGGCCGGTAGCCGTGCATGGCGAGGTTATTGGTAAATTAGGCGTTTATGATGACCCCGACCACCCGCTGACCCCTGAAGACCAGGAAATTCTGGACTCTGTGGCCGGGCAGGTAGCAGAAGCCCTGGAACGGGCGCGGCTGCTGGAGCAAACCCAAACGGCGCTGGCTGAAACCGGAATCCTTTACGATGCGGGCCGCCGGCTTAACGAGGCCGGTAATTTGCAGGAGATTGTAGCCGCCGTAGCGGAGACAGTAGCATCGCCGGCCATTAACCGGGTGGTGTTGGTAACGTTTGACTATGATTTAGCCGTCGAGGTTGAGGCTATGACCGTGGCGGCTAATTGGTACAGCGGTCAGGGAACTTTGCCCGCGCCGGTAGGGACGCGCTACTCCCAAACCGAATTTGCTTCCGCCTGGGTTTTCCTGAGTCCCAAATCAATCTTTCTGGACGATATTCTACAAGATGAGCGGATCGGTCCGGCTATGGCAGAGATATTGCGGCGGCAGAGTATCCGGGCAATGGCCGTATTGCCGCTATGGGCCGGGCCGCGCCAGTTGGGGGCTTTGTTGCTTCAAGCGGAAGATGCGCATCCCTTTACCGAGCGTGAAATACAACCTTACAATGCTTTGGCCGGACAAATGGCTACCACTATTGAGAACCAGCGCTTGCTTGAACAAGTTCAGCAACGCGTTGCCGAACGGGCCGCTCTTAACGAGGTTAGCCTGGCTGTGTTGAGCCAAACCGATCCCCTCGCTATTTATCAGGTGGCTGCGCAGGCGTTGGTTGATGATTTTAATATGTCTTTTGCCCGGGTTTGGGTTTTGGATGATATAAACAATGACTTGATATTACAGGTTAGCGCGGGTGAGTATACTCATTTGGATGGCCCGCATAGCCGGGTTTCGCTAAATAGCGGCCGTAAATTAGCCTGGATTGCCGGCCGGCGTGAGCCGCATATATCAAATAATTTGCTTGACGACCCGCATGTAGATGATAAAACCTGGGTTAAAGAAAGCGCCACCGTTGCCTTTGCCGGATACCCGCTGGTTGCCGGCGATGTTCTGCTGGGCGTGCTGGGTATGTTTTCGCGCCGGCCCATTTCCGAGGAAACGTTGTCGCTGCTGCAATCTGTTGCAGTGCTAATTGGCACGGTTGTTAATACCCGGCGCTTGTTTGAGCAAGCCGAGACTGCTCTGGCCGAGGTCGAGGCTACCCAACGTCGCTACACGCTTCAGGCTTGGGAAACGTATCGGGCCAGGGGTGTAACCCAGAGCCACGAACAGACCCGAATTGGCGTAGAGCCTTTGGGTCAAACGTTACCCCCTGAAGTAGGCCAGGCAGTTGCTCAAAAACAGACGCTGACAACAAGCAGCCGGTTGCGCTTGGCAGCCGGCAATTCATTACCGGCCGTTGATGATCAACGCCGCGAGGTTAAATCTACATTGATTGCACCCTTGACTGTGCGGAACGAAGTGATTGGTGTTTTGGGTTTGCAGGATTTGGATGAACGGGATTGGTCGCCCGAAGAAATTGGCCTGGTTGAAGCTATTGCCGAGCAAATAGCCCAGGCCGCCGAGAATATACGCCTGATTGATGAAACTCAACAGCGGGCTGCTCGTGAAAAACGGGTCGGCGAGATTGGCGAGAAGATCAGAGCGGCTCAATCCTTGGAAGAGGCTTTACAAATTGCAGTAAAAGAAGTGGGCCTAAGTCTGGAAGCGCCTGAGACAAGGGTGCAGTTAGGCGTTAAGTAGCTACATCAATTAACAATGAACAATTAGCAATGAACAAATTATTTGGTTTTAAACCAGCGTTTGGAAACGAAAAGAATAGCCGGCTTTTGGAGCTTTAATATGAACAGAATTACACAGCTATTTGCAAACTTCCCATTACAGACCAAGCTTATTATTGTTTTTTCTACGCTGGGATTATTATCGGTGGCCGCTGTTGCTTTTTTTACCAACCTTGCCACACAGCAAACGCTAATTAACAATGCCAACCAGGGGCTACTGGCGGCGGCTTCGCAAACTGCGGCCAGCGTTGATAACTTTATCAATACAAACTTAGACATTGTTAACGCCCAAGCCCAAATACCAATTTTTGCCGACTACTTAAGCCTGCCTGTTGAAGAGCGGTTGGGGGGGGACCTGGAAGAAAATATTGTAACCACCTTGCGCATCCTCAGACGTAGAGACCAACGATTTATCTCATCATATGCTCTGTTGGATAGCCGGGGAATTAACGTGATTGACACCCACGCACCGGGCATTAGTATGAAGCTCGGTCGTCACAACTATTTCCGTATCCCATCCCAAACCGGACAGCCCTATATGTCGCCGGTCAGGCTTTCTGATATGGCTGATGAGTGGTCCATTTATTTTACCGCCCCGGTTCGTAATAAAGCGGGGGAAGTTATTGGGGTGTTGCGGGTGCGCTATAATGCCGCTGTTTTACAGGAACTTATTGACCGCAGTACTGAAATGGCCGGACCGCAGTCGTTTGCTATTTTATTGGATGAGAACCACATCTATATGGCCCACGGCGGCGATCCAGCGTTGGTTCTAAAAACGGTGGTTCCTCTTGAATCGCCTCGTTTAATGGAGTTGCAAGGCGATGGCCGCTTGCCGGCCCGGTCTGAGGCTGAACTGACCACAAATTTGCCGGATTTAGAGGCCGGTTTGGGCCGGGCGGACTCTGATGAATCGTTTTTCTCTACCGAATTACGTTCTGGGAGCGGCGAGATAGATCAGGTGGCTGTAACCAGGTTTGACTCGCAGCAGCCCTGGTTGGTGGCTTTTGTCCAGCCGCAAGAAGTGTTCTTATCGCCCGTTCGCGCCCAAACTCAAGCTACGCTTGTCCTGGCCTTTGTAGTGGCAATTGTAGTAGCCGTTGTTGCCTTTGGTTTTGGCCGGTTCCTGGCCAGACCTATTGCCCGCTTAACCGACATAGCGCAACAGGTGGCCGGCGGCAATCTGGAAGCTCAAGCCCCAGTCAATTCTCAGGATGAGATAGGCCGGTTAGCAGAAGCCTTTAACAGTATGACGGCGCAATTGCGCAACTTGATAGGCTCGTTAGAGGATCAGGTGCAAGAACGCACGGCTGAGTTGGCCTTGTCAATTGAAGTGGGGCAACGGGCCACAGTTATTAGAAATTTGGATGAACTGTTACCGACCATTGTTGAGTTTATTCGGGAACAGTTTAATCTATATTATACGCATGTTTATTTTGTTGATGATATTGGTCAAAACCTGATTATAAAAGCCGGCACCGGACCAGTTGGCGAGCGCCTGTTGGCCCGTCGCCATAGCTTGCCGGTTGGCCCTGGCTCTATTGTTGGACAAGTGGCCGCCACCGGAAAATCTGTAGTTGTGCCCGACACTGAAACCAGCATAATTCATAAACCCAATCCCCTCTTGCCAGAAACTCGGTCTGAGCTGGCAGTTCCGCTTACTATTGGCGGACGGGTGATTGGCGCGCTTGATATGCAAGCCAATCGCGCCAACACCTTTACCGCGCTCAACCTGGCTGTTTTTGAGGCTATGGCTACCCAGTTGGCTAATGCAATTGACGGCGCTCAACAGTGGGCTTTAACCCAGGAAGCGCAACAAAGATCAGCGGAAGCCATTAAGCAGCTTACCCACCAAACCTGGGCCGAGAAGTTAGCCGTACAAAAGGGAAATTTGGGTTTTG
>JAJRVO010000671.1 GCA_024277275.1 Chloroflexota bacterium | reverse complement strand
GTTGGTCAACGCCAATCACGTCATCCCTGCCGTTAAAGCCGCCAAAGGTCAGGACAGGTCGCTGCGTGGCCAGGATATAAGGCGAAGCCTGGTGAGAACTGGCCGCAGCCACCAGGTAGCCATCCGGGTCGGCGTTGGCCTGCAAGTAATTGAGGATAGCCTGCTGCGATGTTGACAGCTCGCCGGAATCGTGCGGGCGCTGCGGCCGGCGACCGTCGCCTGGGCCGGAGCGCGGCAGATTGACGTCAGGGCTGTTGTTAAACGTAGTCAACCCCGACCACAACAGCGGCGCAACCATTATTGCCACAAAAGCCACCCCCAGTCCAACCCGGCTTAAGCTTGACCGCCTTTGCCAGGCTGCCAGAGCCAACAGCCCCAACCCGGCAACCAGCAAGATAGCGGCGGCAATACCTGTCGATATTGCCAGGAAAGGATAGCCGCGAAGCGTGATGAGTTGGAAAATGATTATCGCTCCGGCCGGCAGAGCCAGCAGAACCAAACTGAGCCAGGGTTTTTTCTGGTACACTCGCCAGATGGCCCAGGCCGTGCCTCCCACCAACGCGGCCAGCGGCGGCCCAAGCATAATCAGGTAGTAGGCGTGGAACAGACCGGTGTTGAAGCTAAAGTAGGCTACTTCCGGCAGCAGCCAGCCGCCCCACAACACCAGGGCCAGATGTTGATTGCTCAAGGGCCAGGTCCAGCCCAGCGTTATCAAGATAAGCGGCATACCGAGCAGAGCCAGCGGCAACAACCAGCTTGCCTGTGTAACCAGCGGTTCCGTAAAGAGGCGTAAGAGGCCCGCTTGACCCACTTCTTTGCCTGGACCGCCTGGACCGCCCGGAGGACCGCTTGGAGGTCCCCCTGCCCTGCCCGGCGGCGGGCCAAACTGCCCGGCTTGTCCACCGCCCGGTGGCGATGCTCCGCCCGGTAGCGATGCTCTGCCCGGTGGCGATGCTCCGCCCGGTGGCGGAGGCGGAAATTGTCCCGTTTGATTACCGTTGGGGGGTGGTGGCGGAGGACCGTCTTGCGGTCTTCTTACTATTCCTGGCGGGGGCGCAGGTTGCCCGGCTTGCCCATTCCCCGGAGGCGAAGGCCGGAATTGTCCCCCCTGATTACTGCCGGGGGCCGGAGGAGGCGCTCCTCTCGCATTGCCGCTAATGGCGCGGGGGCCTCCGGGAGCGCCATCGTTGGGGCGAGGTCCATCGGGACCGCCGGGACCGCTATTCAATCCTAATCGCTTCAACCCGTTGTGGCCGGCAATCAGTTCCAACACGCTGTTGTCTTCGCTGCTGCCAATAAAGGGTCGATTTTCAGCCGGGGTCAGGTCGACTATTACCGCCCACGATAGCGACACAACCACCAAAAGAACGGTAGCGGCGGTTAAGTGCAGCGCTCGTTTCCACCAGGCGTGGGGCGCGCCCAGCAGGTACAGGGCATACAGGCCGGGCAGCGGCATAAAGGCTTGCAACATTTTGATGTTGAAGCCAAGTCCAACCAGAAACGCGCCTAACAGCAAGTAGCGAAAGCGTCCCAAACGCACCGAGCGCAGAAAGGCCCAGGTCGCCAAGAGCAAGACAAACAAGAGCATCCCGTCGATGGTATTGTTGCGCTCGGTTGAGATAGTGACCGGCGTGATAGCCAGCGCCAGGGCGGCGATGAGTCCCGCCCACCGGCCAAACTGTCCCTTGACCATCACATACAGCAGCGGAATGGACAATACCCCGGCCAGAGCCTGCGGTAAGGCCAGGGCAAAGCCGTTTACGCCCAAAAAATAGGCCGACGCCGCCTGTATCCAAAAACCGAGTGGCGGCTTGTCTACCGTAACCGAACCGCCCGGCTCAAACGAGGCAAAGAAAAAGTTGTGCCACGAGGTTAGCATACTTTGCACGGTGGCGGCATAGTAAGCATTGCCAATGCTGTGTTCACCTAGCTGATAAAAGCGAAAGAACGCTCCCAGCAGCACAATGAGTCCTAATCCAACACCGGCAATCATCTGGTTTTTGTTGAGCCACAACGGTTTCACTGAAATATCAGATATGTCGTCAACTAGTGCATTGTTTGTGATAAGGTTTTTTTGTACGGTCACGTTGTCCTCCGGAAATAGAATTTTTTGGTCTCAGTTTTTTTGTACGTTTGTAACCAGTTTTTTTACAATGAGCAAGAAATTTTAACACAGAGTTCACAAAGGTTTTCACAAAGGCCACAGAGATTCTTGGCGTTCTTTGTGACTTCTTTAAGAACTTTGTGTTTAATCTTTTTAGTTCTGGTTTGTAAATAAAATGTCCCTGGCAATGAAATGTCGCTCCAGGTTAGATTATCAAAAAGATGTTCAGAAGTTGTTAAGAAGTGGTTAATTTTTGGTTAAATGTTGTCTTTAATCAGCAATTCCCGTTTTGGAAACTGTGCCGCCGACAACTACTCAGACGGGCTGATTTTTGTCGGCGTAAGAGCAGAATTGGCAGAATTAACGAATCAAAATTCTATCATTCTGGAAATTCTGCTCTGAAATGCCCACAATT
>JAJRVO010000670.1 GCA_024277275.1 Chloroflexota bacterium | reverse complement strand
TGGTCACGGGTCACTAATCATTATCGGAGTGAACGATGCGTTTAATGAAACCGTCCGTTGGAACCGGCATTGTGGGTTACGGCAGTTATATTCCCCAATATCGTTTGCCTGCGCGTGAAATTGCACGGGTGTGGACAGACGGGCAAGGGGGCGTGCCGATTACGGAAAAAGCCGTGCCGGGGCCAGATGAGGATACAATGACCATTGGGCTGGAGGCTGCCCGGAACGCTCTAGCTCGCGCCCAAATCAATCCGCAGGATATCGGCGCGGTTTGGGTTGGCAGCGAGAGTCACCCTTACGCGGTCAAACCCACCAGCACCATTATTGCCGAAGCTATCGGGGCTACGCCCCATACCGAGGCCGCCGATTGGCAATTTGCTTGCAAAGCGGGCACCGAAACCATTCAGGCCGGTATCGGTTTTGTGGCCGGGGGGATGGCCCGTTACGCGCTGGGCATTGGGGCAGACACGGCCCAGGGTCGCCCCGGAGATGCCCTGGAGTATACGGCGGCAGCCGGCGGCGCGGCCTATATCATTGGGGCGGCAGAAGAAAGTCTGGCTCTTTTTGAAGCCAGTTGCTCCTACGTAACCGACACGCCCGACTTCTGGCGTCGCCCTACCATGCACTACCCCAGTCACGGCGGGCGCTTTACCGGCGAACCGGCCTATTTCCATCACATCGCCGCCGCTGCCGGGGAACTGATGAGCCAGTTGGGATGCAGCGCCAAAGATTTTGATTACGTAGTGTTACACCAACCTAACAAAAAATTCCCAGAGCGAATGGCGGCTATACTTGGATTTGAAAAAGAGCAGTGGGAAACCGGCCTGTTATCGCCCACCGTGGGCAACACTTATGCCGGAGCCAGTATGTTAGGCTTAACCGCCATCCTGGATATCGCTAAACCCGGCGACAAAATACTGTGTTGCTCTTTTGGCTCCGGCGCGGGCAGCGATTCCTTTTCTATTCAAGTTACTGAAAACATCGCCGGCAAACAACAACTGGCGCCCACCACCCAGAACTACATAAATCGCCGGACAGAGATTGATTACGCAACGTATGTGCGTTATCGAAAGAAATTACAGATGCAGTGAGAAACCGGTAATCAGTAATTAGTACAGCTTGGCGGAAGTCTTTCGGTAGTTACAAGCAGCGCGTTGCTTAGTTTATGGAGTGAAAAAGTGCACTTTTTCACTCCATAAACTACCGAAGGATTTACGCCGCCGTGTACTAGTTATCAGTTACTAATTACTGATTACTGATTACTGATCAGGGGTCAACTTTGAGAGACGTATCCATTATTGGCATAGGACAAACATCCGTTGGAGAGCATTGGGACCGCAGTTTGCGGCACTTGGCTTATGATGCTCTGGCGGCGGCTATGCGCGATGCCAAACTTGAGCGAGCCGACGCCCTCTACGTTGGCAATATGCTCTCCGGCGAAATTTCCGGGCAAGCTCACCTGGGGTCGCTAATTGCCGACTTTGCCGGGTTGCGCGGGATGGAAGCCATCAAAGTGGAAGCCGCATGCGCCAGCGCTGCCGCTGCCTTTCGGCAGGCTTATATTGGCGTAGCCAGCGGTTTACAGGATATTGTTATTGCTCTGGGCGTTGAAAAAATGACGGATGATGTGGGCAGCCGGCTAACCGCCGGTCTGGCCTCGGCTGCCGACGCGGATTATGAGGTTATTCACGGTATCACCTTTGTGGCCTTGAATGCGTTGATAATGCAGCGATATCTGTACGAGTACAACGTTACGCGGGAGGATTTTGCCGGTTTTGCCATAAATGCCCATGCTAACGGCGCAGGCAATCCCAACGCAATGTTTCAACGCCCCATCAGCAAAAAGGCTTTTATGAAATCCGGCATGGTGGCCGACCCAATTGGTCTGCTGGATGCCAGCCCTATGGCCGATGGCGCTGCGGCGGTTGTGCTTTGCCCCACCGATCAGGCCCGTGAGTTTACGGATAACGCCATCCGCGTCAAAGGCAGCGCGGTGGCTACCGACAGCCTGAGCATTCATGATCGACGCGATCCGTTATGGCTGCAAGCAGCCCAAGACTCGGCTCAACGCGCTTATCGGCAGGCAGAAGTAACTCCAGAAGATATCGATTTTTTTGAGCTACACGATGCTTTCACCATAATGGCCGCCTTAAGTTTAGAGGCCAGCGGCTTTGCCGAGCGCGGTCAGGGTACACGGCTGGCCTGCGATGGTGAAATTACGCTTGAGGGGAAAATCCCAATCACTACCCGGGGCGGGTTAAAGGCCCGGGGACACCCTGTTGGGGCAACCGGCCTGTATCAAATTGTGGAGGCAACTCAGCAATTGCGCGACGAGGCCGGCGATAACCAAATTGCTAACGCCCGTTTGGGTATGACCCAAAACATCGGCGGTAGCGGGGCAACAATTGTAACCCATATTTTTGAGAGGGTGAGCTAATAACTACGAGAGAGTTCGGTAGTTCAATGTAGCCGTTAAAAAGGACGAATGACGAACGACGGCAGACGGATGAAACGATAGCACAGGGTTTTTATCGTTCGTCCATCGTCTTTCGTCCGGTTGAACAATAAGCTCCAAACAATTACCGAATCAATTCACTACTTCATCTTTAAGGAAAGGTTATTTTAATGACTATAGAAATTGCTAGACACTGGAGATTAAAATCACAAAGGTATCAACTAGTGGGCGAGGTTTGCCCCAAATGCAGTAACAAAATGTTTCCGCCCCGCGATGTGTGTCCTGAGTGCGCGGACGACTCGGCACAGCCCGATTTCAAGTTCAGCGGGCGCGGCGAGGTGTATTCTCACACTACGGTTCACAATCCGCCCGATGGCTACCAGGAAATGGCTCCTTACACCGTGGCCCTGGTCAAGCTGGAAGAAGGTCCCTTAATTACCGCCCAACTAACGGATGTGGCTAACGACGCAGTTAAAATCGGATTGCCGGTAGAGATGGTCACCAGGAAATTGAGTACGCAGGGTGACGAAGGATTAATTGTTTACGGTTATAAATTTCGCCCCCAACTGGCTACAGCCTAATTCAGAAACATCAGGAATCCCTCCAACGTTGTAGGGATTTCCTATCCTCTATTTGGCAAATGGGATTGATTTTTCTTCTATTTGCCCATCAGCTATAATCTATTTTTCCCAAACTCAGTGATATTTAAATCGGTAATACGTTGCCAATGGTCGCCTTGAACTGCAGGGTTGTTCAGTTCTAAGAGCGTGTTTCTTAAAGACCGCAGAGGTTTTTTGCGAGATATTTTCAAGCGAATTTGCCTCGATTATGACCCTGACTTACAGTTAAAATGGGCTTTAGAAACCTCTGCGGTCTGGCCCACACGATTTA
>JAJRVO010000669.1 GCA_024277275.1 Chloroflexota bacterium | reverse complement strand
TCTGTCGCCAGGCTGTGGGGAGCCAGGGGAGGTAGAGGAGGAGGGGGATGAGTTGCAGGATGAGCCAATTTTGGATTTTTGGTTTTGGATTTTGGATTGGGGATTGGGGGTGGAAAGCAGGGGAGCAGGGGAGCAGGGGGGCAGGGGTGCGGGGGTGAAAGATTAGAGACTTGTATTGCCAGAACCAGATTAGGGCAACTACGTTAACAACAATCAAAATTACGGGATAAGCGTAATGAGTGTACAACCCGGCGGCAACGGTTAATATGTAAAGTAGATTTGTTAAGACCCTAAAGGTTTTAAAAACCTTTAGGGTCTGATGCGCATAGTTTTCAAAAATGAGCAACATTGTCAGCACGGTAAGACTACCGAGAAAAGTCAACAGCATATACATGCGGGCTTCTTGGGAGTAGTATACTTGAAATGGGGAAAGAGCGGCAATAAAAGCGGCAATTAGCCCGACACGCCGGTTAAACAAACGAGCGCCCAGCAGGCCAACTAAATATACCAGCCCCACCCCCAACATCACCGACAACGACCGCAAGCCGATTTCGCTGTCGCCAAAAAATGTAATCCAGATTTTGAGCAGCCAGTAGTAGAAAGGGGGATGGATATCAAAGGCGGTGCGTTGGGCAATCTCAACAAAGCCACGGCGAGCCAGGGCCACGCTGTTGCCCTCGTCGGACCAGAGGGATTGGCCGGAGAGGTTGTAAAAGCGAAGCAGGGCTGCGAGCAGCAAAATAAGCGAAAGGGGTAAAAACCGGGACGGCTTGCGTTCCATCAGCATCATACCTTCACGCTTCGCGCCGATACCGCCACAACGCCCATACGCCTCCCACAACAGCCAGTACCATGATAAAACTCCCGGCCCGGCTTAGGGTCAAACCGGGGCGACTCTGCACAATGAAACCGTCAATAAGAACCGGCCCTTCAATGACCTCTAAAGTGATGGAATGTGGGCGCTGCGGTAATCTCCCGGCCAAAGAAAATGTCTGGAGCGACTCGCCGTTCAGCCTAATTTCTATAGGTTCGGCGTCGTCAAGCAGCGCCCGCACCCGGCCGCTGCCGACGGCAACCAGAGACACGCTGCTGCCCTCAAAGGTAAACGCAGCCGTGTCGCCAACCTGGCCTGAAAGCGCACTGCCAAAAGTGGCTTCCGGCTGCAACACCGACTCCCAATCACCCTGATAGGCAACGGCCCAATGGTCGGCCTGATGCCAGCCGGAGTACATCACCGGGGGCTGATTGGCCTGGGTTTTGAGAGCGTCATAGACCGGCATAGGGGTAAAATCCGGCTCGACCAGGCGAAAATAGTATTGGGGATTACTCGCTCGTTCCCGGTCATCGGCCTGTTTAAAAAACCAGTAAAAACCGACACCCAGCCAGGGCCATTCGCGCTGCATGCGCCGGTAGGCAATGGCGGCGTAACGAGCCTGTTGATCTTCCGTTACCTGCCCGTAAACCGGAGGGATACCGCTTTCCGGCGGAACGGCGTTCCAGGCCAGCTCGCTGAGCCAGATGGGTTTGTGGGCATCGCCGTTGCGGACCATCACATCGCGGATATACAGAGGGCGAGAGAAATTGAGCACGCGAGGCTGCATGCGCCGGTCGGTGGGGCCGCTCCACAGGCCGTAGCCCTGCATTGCCAGCACATCAAAATAAGGGGCGGCTCCGGCATTGTAGACCTGCTGAAGAAAAAGGACATCGCTGAGGCCGCCGGGACTAACCGGCCAGCCGCCGGCATTGTAGCGACGCACCCGGTCTAACTCGATGGTTGCCGCCAGCGCGCCCATCACCACAATCGCCTCCGGGTCGGCGGCTTTAACGCGGGTGTAGCCTTCTTTGAGCATCTCCGAGTACTCCTGCGCGTTGATGGGATACTCACCCCATTCGGGGTAGATGTTGGGTTCGTTCCAAATTTGGTAGGCCGGGATGCGCCCTTTATAGCGGGTGACAACCGCTTCGACAAAATCACCGTAGTCGGTCAGGTTGTCGGGCGGGGCAAACGCGCCCACCGTGTCGGTCAGGGCGCGGGTCCAGGCGGGCGGGTTGCTGAGTCGAGCCATAATTTTGATGTCATATTTATCGGCTAAATCAACAATGTGGTCATATTTTTTCCAGGCCGATTTGTACGGCTGGTGACGGCGGTCTTCAAAATCGCCCTTGCCGTGAACCTCTATATCCTCCCAGGTAAACTCCTGCCGAATCCACTTGATGCCGGCCTCGGCAATCAGGCGCATAGCCTCTTCTCGTTTTTGCGGTTCGACCTCGTTTTGCAGAAAAGCATTGACGCCGTAGGGGTTCATCCCGGCGTATTGAACGGGTACATCGTCGGCGGTTTGGAGCGGCGGCTGGAGGCGGGTCAAGCCGTATTGAATAGCCCCCGAGATTTGGGGCAGGGTCGACTCTTCGCCGGTGATGTTGAAGAGGGCGGTTTTTATTTGGCGGCGGGACAGGAGAATGCTTGCGCCTAGCAGCGCAATCAGGATGATTGTAAGCGAGATTTTTTGTTTTGACATCATAAGGTGTTGGAGATTGGTAATTGGTAATTAGAGATTGGTAATTGGTCTAATCTCCAATTACTAATTACCAATCACCAATTACCAGATTGTACTGTAAGGGGAAACGGGGGGCAAAAAAGCAAAGGGGCAGAAAGAGGTAAAAGAGTCTACTCCT
>JAJRVO010000668.1 GCA_024277275.1 Chloroflexota bacterium | reverse complement strand
ATGCGGGATTTGCTTTGAAGTGTGCCCGCCTAAATTTGGTGCGGTGTCGAAGATTTCCGGCGAGCCTGTTCCGCCTCCCATTCCTGAAGAAAAAAGAACTATAGTCAGAATAAGGTAAAGAAGGATAAAGAAAGACCTGGGACGGTTGTGGGTTATGTACAGTTAAGATCAATGGCGAACTCATCCGCGCCTGTGCCACAGAAGTAATCTTATCTTACCTGCCAACTTGCCCCCTGAACGCTTATACTGGGCCAGATTCTCTTTAATTTGACACTGCACTAGATAGGTGTTACAATCGCCTCAATCGTTCAATATCCAAAACGATGCACACTCTATAGTATCCTCTAAATTGCAACAAAGTACCCTGTCAGTTCCCTGATTTGTATAAAAATCCGCAACGGAGGCGATGGATGATGCAATGGGCGCAGCTATAATAGGGGCAACACGCCAAAGACATTTGGTTTTTGCCTCTACTGCCTGATGTCTCCAAATTCCCCTTAAGCTCCACCAGCCTCCCTTAAGATGTTTTATTTTAAGTTCAGTGTATTTTTCAACATCCAAAGAGTTCCTGTGGTATAGATTTACCTAATTTTAAGGAGGTGATGCTATTACAAAAACAGTTGTGGTAATTTAGCAATTAGCTCTTTAAGGACGTTCCAGAAAAATAATGCTCTTAAAATCCGTGAGATTCTCTGGGTTTTTGCCGTTTTTAAAATTCTGGAACTTCCTAAAGCCAAGTGAATAGTCATTTATAAAAAATTACTTAACTTCTTGAAGGAGGAGGCAAAATGAGTTCAAAGAAGAATCGACAATTTACACGCCGAGAATTTCTAAAGGCTACTGGCGCTGTAACGGCTGCCTATGCAGCTATGCCCCTACTTAGTGCTTGCGGTGGTGGCGCGTCTAGTGGTGGCCCGGTGAAGCTTGGCATACTGCTGCCTTACTCGGGCATCTACGCCGTTCTGGGCGAAAGTATCACCGAAGGAATGAAGATGTACTTTGAGGAGGCTAACAACGAAGCCGGTGGTCGCAAGATTGAGTTGGTTACAGAAGATAGCGAAATGACGCCGCCTGTAGCCCAGCAAAAAGCCAGCAAGCTGATTGAGCAAGACGAAGTAGACCTTGTGGCCGGTATTGTTAGCTCTGGCGTGCTAATGGGCATACGCGATTACTTTGATACCAACAAGAAGTTGCTAATCTGCGCCAACGCCGGCGCCAACGCCATTAGCCGTGGCGCGAAAACGCCATACATCTGGCGCACCTCATTTAGCAACTGGCAGCCGTGCTGGCCATTGGGGACGTGGGCCTACGAAAATGTGGCCCAGAAAGTGTACGTCAGCGTGCCTGACTATGGCGCCGGTCACAATATGGCCGATGCTTTTATGAACAGTTTCCAGGCCGCCGGGGGCGAGGTGTTGGGCACCCAATACACCCCATTCCCGCAGATGGGCGATCCGGCCCCATTTATCACCGATATTCAAAGTGCCGATCCACCGATGGTATTTTGCTTCTATAGTGGTGGCGCAGCAGTGACCTTTGTAAAAGCCTATGGCGAGTTTGGACTGAGCGGCAATGTCCCGCTAGTGTGCGCCGGCTTCACCGTTGAAGAGGACGTGCTGCCGGCCCAGGGTGATGCTGCTCTGGGCGCTTCCAGCGGTCTCCACTGGGCCTTGAAGCTGGATAACGAAGAGAATAAGAAATTTACCGCTGCTTACAAAGAACGCACCGGCAAAGACGCCAACGTTTTTGCCGTGCAAGGCTACGACACCGGACGCGTGATTGTTGATATGCTCAATGCCGTTGAGGGTGACACCAACACAGACAAGATGATTGAAGCGCTGGGTGGTGTTAGCTTCAATAGCCCGCGTGGTCCATTTTCGCTGGACGCTAACTCTCAAAACCCGCTGCAACATATTTACGTGCGCGAGGTTCAGGAAGTGGACGGCGCTCTACACAACGTTGTCATTAAAGACCTGGGACCATTTGCCGATCCGGGTGACGACTCCAAGGGCTAGTTGTTTTGAGAATTTCTGCCAACAATTAATATACCTGAGCAGGGGTGCGTCACTTCGTTTACAGGAGCAAGGGAGCAGGGGGGATTTCTCCCCTGCTCCTCCGCACCCCTACACCCCTGCTTTTCTACAGTTTTTCAAAGACCAAATAAATTTATGGAAAACTTCATTATTCAACTTCTTAACGGCCTGGTTTCCGGTATGTTACTATTTGTGATGGCTGCCGGGTTATCGTTAATCTTTGGTCAGATGAATGTTATCAATCTGGCGCACGGCTCTTTTTACCTGCTGGGGGGCTACATTGGCTTGAGCATGGTTCGCCAGGGCAACTTTTGGCTGGCGCTGGTGTTAGCCCCGCTCTTGGTGGGTGGTTTGGGTGTGATAATTGAATACTTTTTTTTGCGAAAATTGTATGGCAGTCACCGACATCTGGACCAGGTTTTATTTACCTTTGGGCTGGCCCTGATTGCTTCTGACTTGATTCAGTGGAACTGGGGCGCTTATGTCCAGTCTGTTTCGCCTCCCCCGCTGCTGGCAGGGCAGGTGTCGATCTTTACCATCGAGTTTCCAATTTACCGCTTGTCGATCATTGTTTTTGGCCTGGTTCTGGCCGTATTGCTATGGTTCTTTTTGGAGCGAACTCGCCTGGGGGCAATTGTCCGCGCCGGCGTGTCGGACGCCCAGATGGTTAGCGGTTTGGGGATCAACATCCACCTGGTTTTTGCCGGGGTCTTTGCCCTGGGTGTCGCCCTGGCAGCTTTAGCCGGTGTAGTTGGCGCGCCGATCCGTGCCTTGTATCTGGGCCTGGGCTTTGAAATCTTGATCCTGACCCTGGTTGTAGTTGTCATCGGCGGCCTGGGCACACTCAAGGGAGCTTTTTTTGGCAGCTTGCTAATTGGTATGGCCGATACCTTTGGCAAGGCTCTGTTGCCGGAGTTTGCCCTTTTTCTGATTTTTGCAGTAATGGTCGTGGTGTTGTTAATCCGCCCTTCGGGCTTATTTGGGCTGAAGGGGGTTTGACCGATGGGCACAATTATAACCTACGCCCAAACGTGGAGCACCCAGCGCCAAAAGTGGATATTGCTGGCTGTCATTGCCATTCTGGCGCTGGCTTATCCCTTTGTTGTCCGCAGTTACTGGCTTAGCCTGGGTATCGAGCTTTTAATCTTTGCCATTTTTGCGATGAGCCTGGATTTGCTGCTGGGCTACACCGGCCTGCCCTCATTTGGACATGCGGCCTTTTTGGGCCTGGGGGCCTATATTGTGGCTTATGTAACCAGTACAAATCAACTGGCTCTTGGCCTGACCAACAACTTGTTTATTTCGCTACCCTTGGTTATCTTGGGTACCGGCCTGATTGCTCTGGTGATCGGCTTCTTTGCCTTGCGCACCACCGGCATCTACTTTTTGATGATTACCCTGGCCTTTGCCCAAATGTTGTATAGTATCGCCATCCGCTGGTCCAACGTAACCGGCGGCTCGGATGGGTTGACCGGAGTGGCTCGACCGGCTATTGGGTTTGGCGCGTTGAGCTACACCTTTGACTCACGCGAGAGTTTTTATTATTTAGCCCTATTCTTCTTTTTCCTGTCGTGGTGGTTACTACACCGTATTGTTAACAGCCCCTTTGGTTGGACCCTGCGAGGTATCCGCGAAAATGAACAACGTATGCAAGCTTTGGGCTATAATACCTTCCGCTTCAAAATGGCTTCTTTTGTGCTGTCCGGCGCTTTTGCCGCCCTGGCCGGGATGTTGTTAGTGCAATTTTTTCGACACGCAGCCCCGCAAAACGTATACTGGACAATGTCCGGTCAGGTATTGATTATGCTCATTGTCGGCGGAACCGGCACTCTCAGTGGACCGATCCTGGGAGCTGCTCTGGTACGGTTGTTGCCCCACTTTGCCAGCGCTTACACCGACCGCTGGCAAACCCTGATGGGCCTGGTCTTTATCCTGTTTGTGCTGTTTGCCCCCAAGGGAATCATCGGCTTGTTGCGGGCAGGTCGGGAGAAAATCTGGTCATGAGTAGTTTAAAAACAGAGCGGTTGGAAAAGCATTTTGGGGGACTGGCAGCCTTGGTGGAAGCAACGCTCGAGGTAGAATCCGGAGAAAGACGAGCCATTATCGGTCCCAATGGCGCCGGCAAGAGCACCTTCTTTAATGTAATTGCCGGAGAACTCCCGCCGACCAGGGGCAAAGTCTACCTGGATGAGCAGGATATCACCAACCTGCCCGTTTATGAGCGAGCCAATCTTGGCCTGGGACATACCTTTCAGCGGAACAACCTATTTCTGGGCTTGACCACATTTGAAAACGTGCGCCTGGCCGTGCAGCACCAGCGCGGTATCACCAGTCACCTGTTCAAACCGGCCGCCCAGTTTGAAGCCGTCACCCAGGATACGGAAGAAATCTTGAGCCGGGTGGGGCTGGCAGAACAGCAAGATGAGGTAGTCAGCGCCCTGGCTTATGGGCAGCAGCGCGCGCTGGAGGTAGCCCTGGCCCTGGCCACCGAACCTAAAGTGCTGCTGCTGGACGAACCAACAGCCGGAATGTCACCGGCAGAGACGGCCGAAATGACAAAGCTGATAGAAAAGCTGCCCCGCTCGCTAACGATGCTAATTGTAGAACACGATATGGACGTAGTTTTCAGCCTGGCCGACCGCATCACCGTGCTGCACTACGGCCAAATCATTAGCCAAGGGACGCCGGAAGAAGTCCGCGCGGACCCAATGGTGCAGGAAATCTATTTAGGAAGT
>JAJRVO010000667.1 GCA_024277275.1 Chloroflexota bacterium | reverse complement strand
TGTTAATCTGCTGGATTTTTGCAAAAAATGAGTTGTTGATTTGCAATTTCTTATAAGTGCAATTAATCTCAACCTATCTGTTTGCCGCTTGTTCAAAGGGAGGTTCTCAGTTTACCCGGCTTAACACAATGCCAATTGGTTGTATGCAAGTGGGCTTAAAGCGTCAACTTGTGGCCCCATTACGCGCAAACAACAACCCCATTTAAGGGAGAATTTTGATGGAAGATCGTTGTAAAATCGAAGTTGTTGAACTTCACCAATTTTTTCAAGATTGGTTCAATGGAAAACTTGAACCCACCGATAAAAATTTTGCCCGGTTTACCGATATCCTGGGCGAAGATTTCACCATCATTGGCCCCAGTGGAAGAGTAATAGAACGAGCGCCTTTGGTTGCCAGAGTACGTAATGCTCACGGCACTCGCGCCAACTCCCAAATGTGGATAGAAAACTTCTGCCTTCGCAGTGGCGAAGGTAATCTTGCCATTGCCACCTACGAAGAGTGGCAAAAAGATGGCGACGGCGCTACAAATACCCGCATCAGCACCGTTATCTTTCGGGAAAAGACAGATGCTCCAAATGGGGTAGAGTGGCTTCACGTCCAAGAAACCTGGCTGGTGAAGTAAATCGCCCCCCCCACCCAAAAAATTGGTTATGAATCATTCAACTATTGACTACAACACAATTGCTTTAGAATACGCTCAAAATCGGCGACTCCACCCAAATGTCTTTAAAGGCATCCTTTCAACCAGCCGCGTTAAAACCGACGATCGGGTTTTAGAAGTGGGTTGCGGTACCGGAAATTACATTCTGGCCTTCAAGTCAACAGTTGGCTGCTTGTGTTGGGGTCTCGACCCCTCGACGGGAATGGTGTTTGAAGCTAAGAGGCGCTCAAATAACGTTAATTTTCAATTGGGCAACGCCGAAACCCTTCAATTTAAAGATAACTATTTTGACATAGTATATTCTGTTGATGTTATTCATCATGTAAATAACCATTTTAACTACTTTCAAGAGGCCCGTCGGGTACTAAAGACGGGCGGCAAATTTTGTACCGTCACCGATTCAGAATGGATTATCCGCCATCGGCAGCCGCTTGCCGCTTACTTTCCGGAAACGGTTGAGACGGAGTTAAAAAGATATCCTCGCATTGCTCAATTAAAAGAAATAATGAAACAAGCAGGTTTTAGCAAAATTACGGAAAAGGCGGTTGAGTTCCATTACAAATTAGAAGATATTCGGGCATACCAGGATAAGGCGTTCTCGGCTTTACACCTGATTTCAATTGAAGCCTTTCAAAGCGGGCTAGATCAGATGAAAAAGGATTTGTCGAATGGCCCAATTCCCGGCGTATCCAGGTATTTGCTTCTGTGGGGTACAAAATAACTTTTAGGAGAACACACGATGGCGCTGTCGCAAGATACAATTTATCTACTGGTTAATATGGCTATCCAAGGGGGAAATCCGCTCTGGCTGGCAGGAGCAGATTTATCTGGAATCTGTTTGGCAGGAGCCACCATACCAGGCGCAAACCTGATAAGAACCAATTTAAGAGAAGCCAACCTCTTTGTAGCAGGGCTAAGAGGCGCCTTTTTAGTAGAAGCCGACCTGAGAGGCACCGACC
Organism: Chloroflexota bacterium; assembly: GCA_024277275.1. GTDB lineage: Bacteria > Chloroflexota > Anaerolineae > 4572-78 > J111 > JAJRVO01. The sequence goes on along the minus strand of JAJRVO010000667.1, from coordinate 1,433 downwards.
TGATTGGAGCCAACCTGGAAGGAGCCAACCTGTTTGGAGCTAACCTAAAAGGGGCAAAATACAACAAAAACACAAAATGGCCTAAAGGCTTTGACCCGGAGCAGGCGGAAGCAAAGTTGGTAGAATAGGCTTCATGACAAAAATAGCAAAAATACAGACCACAACTTTTCGCCTACCAATGGCCGGCGCTTTAAGCTGGGGTAAAGCCAGTCGGTTGGATGAATTTGAACACGTTTTGGTGCGGCTGGTAACGGATACCGGCCACACCGGCCTGGCCGAAGCTCCACCCCGCCCCACCATCTACGGTGAAACGCCAGAGTCAATTCACGCCATCATACAAAAGCATCTGGCTCCCCGGCTTATCGGTATGGATGTCGCCGATATTAAAAACGCAAACCAGAAAATGGCAACAATTGCCAATAATCACACGGCCAAAGGAGCAATAGATATTTGCCTACACGAAGCGTTAGCCGCGTCACAAGGAAAAAGCTTGTTAGAGTATCTCGACCCGCCTGTCCGAAAAATCAAGGTCTCTTACATTTTGGGGATTTCGGAGCGAGATACGATGATGGCCGAAGCCAAAGCCGTTTACAACCGGGGAGGGCGGGTCTTCAAAGTAAAAGTGGGGCGAAACTTTGCCGATGACCTGACCCGTATTCGGGAGTTGCAAAGTGAATTTGAGGGGAGCGGTCTTGGCCTTTACGCCGACGCCAATGAGGGACTGCTACCAAACGAGGCCCAAATCCAACTCCGTCAACTGGCTGAACTTGGTATTTTGTACGTAGAAGAGCCGCTGCCGGTCGAAATGATTCCGGAGCGGGCCGAACTTCGCGCTGCCAATGTTCTGCCTCTCATCGCAGATGACAGCGCTTTCACCGTCCGTGATCTGAGCCGTGAGTTGCGTTACAACACCTTTGACATCCTCAATATAAAAACGGCCCGCACCGGCTACTATCACTCTCGCCAGATGCTGACCGCTGCCAAACAACACGGTAAAGGGGTTATGATTGGCTCGCAAGCCAGCTCCACGCTGGGCGTTATCCGGGCGGCCATTTTTGCCGGGTTAGAGGGAGTTAATCACCCCTCTGAACTCACTTTTTTCCTCAAGCTCAAAGATGAAATTGTCAACCGGCCTATTGAGATTATCGACGGGTATCTTGATCTGGACACGTTGACAGAGATCACGTTGGATGAGCAACGATTAACGGTAAGTACTGGTCGGTGATCAGTTGTCAGTTGTCAGAATTACAGCTTATCGCCACTGATTACTGATAGGACTCGGAATTAAATAACTGTCCCATTTGTTCTGATCTAATTGTAAATTGTAAATTGTAAATGGTGAATTATAAAGTGATCATTTGCACTATATACCGTATTGTGTGGCTTAAAGGCCAGTTTTACTTTACCATTTACAATTGATTATTTACCATTTA
>JAJRVO010000067.1 GCA_024277275.1 Chloroflexota bacterium | reverse complement strand
TTTTTAGGGCTCAACTTGGCCCCATTGAGCCGCTTATCACACCGGGGTTGCCTGTACGCTTTGATTGAGGGTCATTTATTCAATTTTTAATGTCATTTTCTGCTTTTTCCAACCTCTACTGCTTTCTGTCACGGATTTGGGAAATAGTTATGCACTCATTAACACCTTCCGGTAAATTAGCTAAACTTTTTAGTCTTCATAAGAATGTGCAACCCACTGAGTTTGTCTTAAAGACCAACATCTGTACAATTGGTCGCTATGCCAAGTGTGACATCGTTGTGAAGCGGCAAAAAACTGTATCTCGGCTTCATGCCAGAATTGAACGTAAAGGGCCGCGCTATTTTTTATATGATGATAATAGTGCTAATGGCACATTTGTTAATGGCAGCCGAATTCACAAACAATATTTGCTTAAACATGACGATATGATTGGGTTGGGTAGTTCAACCGCCCTGTTACGCTTTATCGATCCTGACCCAACCGCTCCTGCACAAAGTCGAATTTATTATAACGAGCGAACCATGGTGTTTTCTCTGGATCAACATCCCCTAAATTTAACTCCTAATGAATTTCGTTTACTTTACCATCTCTACTTTCACGCTGGTGATGTTTGCACACGTGCAGGCTGCGCAAAAACTGTTTGGAAGCTGGACTATGACCCTGGCCCGGATGATGAAAATCTTGACCGGACAATCAGTAATATCCGAAGCAAACTACGTCGTATTGATCCTGGCCTAAAATCAAATGCGATTATCAGGACACGGCGGGGGATAGGATATGAACTTATCATCTAAAATTTTGCGTTACTGTTTATAATCAGCGCCGCGCAATGTAACCATCGTTCAAAGGGAGGAGAAAACGAGGGAACCACCATCCTGTTCGATGCCGAGCATAGTCAGACTACCGGTCTACGACGTTTTCTTGGCAGCTTTAAAAACAATAGTGGGCGGTGTGTTGATATGCTGCCCACTGTTTTTAGCAGAAAAAGGATTCAGAGAACAGGGAATGTCCCTCCTGATTAACTGAATATTAGCGCAAGTTTTTATTTTGGTGACCAAACAGGAAAGTTATCATTAGCTAAATTTGTTGTCAGACGAATTTTATTGCTGCCATCAACATCCATCACGTAGATTTCTTCGTTGCCATCGCGATCAGAGTGGAATGTAAGCCGTGTTCCATCCGATGACCAAGAAGGCGCCCAATCTTTGACCAGATTATCGGTTAAGCGAGTCTGTTCACTACCAGTGGCATTCATTGCATAGATTTCGTAGTCGCCATCACGGTCAGAGGTGAAGGCAATATACATACCATCTGGTGACCAGGCTGGAAGAATATCATCGACAGGTGTATTTGTTAAACGGACTTGTTGGCTACCATCTGTACCCATAGTATAGATATTCCATACCCCATCACGCTTTGAGGCAAAAGCGATGCGCGTACCATCCGGCGACCAGGCAGGAAAAGCATCTGTAACTGAGTTATTGGTCAGGCGGGCCTGCCCGCTACCATCGGCGTTCATTACATAAATTTCTTCATTGCCGTCACGATCAGAATAAAATGTGATATATCTACTATCTGGTGACCAGGTGGGGAAACTATTATTGGCTAAACTATCGGTCAGTGGAACCTGTTCAGTGCCATCTGAATTCATAACATAGATGTTCCAATTACCGTTGCGCTTTGAAGCAAACGCAAGGCGTTTGCCGTCTGGAGACCAGGCCATATCTCCATCATCCACCGAGTTATATGTTAAGCGGGTTAATGCGCTACCATCAGCGTTCATGACATAGATTTCATAGTTACCATCACGATTCGATTCAAAAGCAATACGTCCAACATTAAGCGGCATAGAGTTTGGAGGGAAAGAAATCTCTGTAGTTGTAGGGGGAGATGGTTGTGGTGACGGGAAGATAAATAGCAACACCAGCAATATAACTGCAAACGATCCTATCCCAAAAATCAACCCAAGCCAAGATGCCGAACCGAGTTGGTTGGTTTGTCCGGTTAGAGCGGCATGAAATTCATTGGCCGTTTGAAAACGACGTTTGGAGGCCAGGTTAGTGGCTTTCAAAATAGCGCGTTCGATTGTCGGGCTGATTTATGGATTCAAGCGGCGGGGTGGAATGAGTGGTACGCCGCGTACCAGCCTGCCCATAGCGTCTGGCGGTGGTTGTCCGGTTAACAAAGCGTAAAGTGTAGCACCCAACGCATAAACATCACTACAAGCATCAGTGTGACCCTGGTCATATTGTTCTGGTGGGCTATAGCCTGATGAGAAAGCTTGAGCGCCGGTTATGGTTGATAGTTGTGGGTGATAAACCTTTGCAATACCAAAGTCTACCAGCATAGCTTGACCATCAGGTTGAATTTTAATATTGGCCGGTTTAATATCACGATGAATGATGGGTGAAGATTGATGATGCAAATAGTTCAGCGCCTTGCAAATTTGCGTAACCCAGACCAATACTTGTGATTGCGGCAATATCCCTTGCCGATTCAACATAGCTTGCAGGTTTTCGCCCTTAACAAACTCCATTACCAGATATTGTCCCTGGTCAGGGATGACGAAATAATCAAGTACACGCGGCAGATTAGGATGACGCAAATTTGACAGGATGGCAGCCTCATGCTGAAATTGACGTTGGGACTTGGCGTTGGTATGCAGGTTCTCTTTTACTGCGCAACGTTTTTTGGTGACTTTATCCCGGGCCAGGTAGACAGTTCCCATACCTCCTTGACCAATGCGTTTTTCTATGCGGTAGCGATTGTTTAAGTGTTGTCCAATAGATAGTGTCATCAGCAATACCAAAACCGGTTAACTTCCGATATTCCAAATCTGATTCCCATCGACAAATTTGGTTGTGGGGTCAGTACACAACCCGCTGGATGGAGAAACGTCTTCAGAACAGAAGTGAATTGTATGTGACCCTGCGGTAATTTCCCAAAAACGGGTTTGCCCTGCTTCAACGGTTATGGGGGTATCATCTACCCATAGAGTTATGTTTACAGAATAATGGTTAGCAATTTGAATAGTGTAATAGGTTGCTCTGACTGGAGTAGGCGTTACTACCTTCACAGTCATTGCGCGCTGAATGCTGCTGCCATCCGGGCCAACTGCAAACAGGTTATAGATTGTTGTCTTGTTGGGGCAAATCTTATTGGTTCCTGTCTCGGAAACGATGTCGTCATTCATATAAATAACGCTGACGTTGCGGACAGACCAGTACAAATAGGTACATTCACCGGCCAGGAGTGTTTCTTGATCAACCCAAAGATTTATAACTATTGGCAGTTGGGTAGAGATTGGCAGTGGCAATGGAGTGGAGGTTGGCGTCAGGCGGGGTAGAGTAGGTGTTATATTAATGACTCGTGTATTTGTAGGTGTGGGGGTGGTAGATCCACGCGGTTGAGGTAGCGCTACGGTTGGTTGTGGCGTACGCGTTGGGGTTGGCGAAGGAACAGCTGTGGCCGGTGATATTTCCGGTGAGTCCGGTAAACTGGCCCCAATAAAATTGGCAGCAATGACAATGCCAACTAATAGTAACATAGCTGTAAACCCAACCCCAAGAATCAACACAAGCTGTGACCATGGAGAAGAGACCTTACCCCTTTGAGTTGAAACGAGCGCTGTACGTAATTCGTCGACGCTCTGAAAACGACGATCTGTACTGACATCGGTGGCTTTAAGAATAGCCTGTTCAACTCCAGGGCTAATTTTTTGGTTCAATTTACGGGGTGGTGAAACGACAGCTTGCCCCACCATCCGCTGTACGCTCTCGGGCATTATTTGCCCGGTTAGCATAGTATAGAGCGTTGCCCCCAAAGCATAGATATCTGCGCGAGCGTCTGTAGTATTGCCCCCGTATTGCTCCGGCGGGCTATAGCCGGGGGTAACAGCCTTGGCCCCCATCGTGGTGGCCAGTTTTTGGTCATATATCTTGGCAATACCAAAATCTACCAGCATAGCCTGTCCATCAGCACGAATCTTGATGTTGGCCGGTTTGATATCACGGTGGATGATAGGCGGAGATTTGCGATGTAAGTAGGTCAAAGCGTCGCAAACTTGTCCAATCCAGGTCAAAACCTGGGTTTCTGGCAGCACATTCAACCGATTTAACATCGCTTGCAGGTCTTCGCCTTCTACAAAATCCATAACCAGGTACTCACCCTGACCAGGCACAAAAAAGTAATCGGTTACGCGGGGCAGGTTGGGGTGGAAAAGACCGGCCAACATATGGGCTTCGCGTTCAAACTGTTTTTGAGCCTGGGGGGAAGTATCAAGGTTTTCCTTGATAGCCACCGTAATATTTAACGTGGTGTCATAGGCACGATAGACTGCGCCCATACCGCCCTGACCCATTAGAGTATCAATCCGGTAGCGGTTTTTTAGAATTTGTCCGGTAGAAAGAGACATATTGCTATAATCCTTAACTTCCCATAAGCCAATCCAAAAAGCCTTGAGGTTTACTCAAAAGCTCCTGGGCGCGTTCTCCGCCAATTTGCTTTAACGAGCGGCGGGCTTGTTCGCGTACCTTTTTACTTTGATCCTTGAGCAACGTCCCCAGGGGTTCGACAGCTATTGGGCCTTTCATTAAACCTAATAGACCAGCTGCCTCGTAACGTACAATAGCATTAGAGTCGGATAGAGCCTGGACTAAACCTTTAATAACGCGGGTTTTACTCAGACCCGTCAGGTTATGGGTCTGGTACATTTTGCCCAGCGCCCTGGCCGAATTATACCGGGCTTTAGGATTGATGTTATTTTCCAGTGTTTCAGCTAAACTGTCTATAGTCTCAGTTCCCATTTTGACAATTTGATAGATAGCAAAATCCTGGTGTTCAGTTTGTGCCAGGTCACGCAAAAGTTTTTGCAAACGTTCTCTTTGTTGGCGTGCTTCTTTGTTTTCAAAAACCAGTTGCCACTGCGCTTGGTGTTGCCTCTTTACTGCTTCCAATTCATCCTGTCTACCCCTCAACGATGCAATGTTTGATTCTTTGGGCAAAACCGACGCCTCCGCTGATGGTATCAATGTTGCCTGGGGAACAGGCTCCGGCGGTTTAAAACCTTTAGGCCACCTGGTTTCAGGAGTGTACACAAGATGGTCTAAAGTGGTATCTTGCAGGTTTACCCCAGTCAGATTAGCCCCGCTCAAGTCGGCCCAGCTGAGGACAGCCCGGTTTAAATTGGCCCAACCCAGATGCACACCATTTAAATTGGCTCCAACCAGGCCGGCTTTGCTCAGATTAGCGCCGTGTAACTTGGCATTGCTCAAATTGGCTCCAATTAAACTGGCTTCACTCAGATTAGCCCCGCTCAAGTTGACCTGCACCAGACACGCTTCACTCAGATTAGCGGCGGTCAGGTTAGAGTGACGCAGATTGGCCTGATGCAGATTGGTCCGGCTTAGATTAATTTCGCACAGGCTGGCCTCGCTCAAATCGACTCCGCCCAGATTGGCCCCTTGTAAATTTGCTCTATTCAGATTGGGCGTAAGGTTTCTTTGCCGGGCTGAAGCCATATTTTGCAGGGCTACACCAACACTCATAGTTCGAGCCTCATCCGGCAGCGGTGTTGGCGCAGTTTCTGGTTGAGCAGGCGTTGTTACCGGAGGCGTCGCCGGCGTCTCCGGTTGAGAAGGTTTTTCGAACGGTATGGGGGTAGCGGAACCAGGCGCAGTTGGTTCAGATGGTTCGGGCGCAGGCAGTTCGGTTGGTGGAAGCGGTGAAGTGGCCTCCGATGATTCAGGCGCAAGCAGTTCGGTTGGGGGGAGTGATGGGGTAGCCTCGGATGACTCAGGCGCAAGCAGTTCGGTTGGGGGGAGTGGCGGGGCGGTTTTGGAAGGGCCGTAGCTTGGTTGGGAAGGGAGTGGGGTTGAGGGTTTTGGCACAGGTGTCAGGGGTAAAGGTGTTGATAATTGCGATGTAATTTGGCGCTGTTGCCGGGATGAGAGCGATTCATTTCCGGCTGTTATAAATAAAGCCTCGGTCAGTTCTGTGACTGTGGCAAAGCGCTGTTCGGGGTCTTTGGCCATCGCTTGCGCAATCACCGCTTCACATCCCGGCGGCAGGTCGGGCCTTACTTTTAGAATACTCGGTACCGGTTCGGTTACGTGAGCCACGGCTATGCCCATTGGCGTGTCGGCTTTGTAGGGAAGCTGGCCGGAAAGGGCCTGGAATAGAACTACGCCCAGGGCGTAAATATCGCTGCGCCCATCCAGTTTCTTCACCGCGCGGGCCTGTTCCGGACTCATATATTCCGGCGTACCAATGGCTACGCCGGTCATAGTGGCCGAGGTTTGGACCATTTTAGCAATACCAAAATCGGTGATAAAGGCATAGCCGTATTGGTCAAAGAGAATATTGGCCGGTTTTAGGTCGCGGTGAATGACTCCCTGACGATGAACGTGATCCAGGGCAGCCCCAATACGCTGCAAAAGCGCAGCCGCTTCAGCAATTGACAGCGGCCCCCCGGTCAGACGGTCGTTCAGCGAGCCGCCCGGCATATAACGCATAACGATGAAGGGCTGATCATCGTGAGCGCCAAAGTCGTACACCGGCACAATGGCCGGGTGTTCCAGGGTAGCGATAAGTTGAGCCTCTTGCTGGAAACGAGTACGGAATTTGGGATCAATGGTCAACTGGCGCGGCAGCGCCTTCACCGCCACCCAGCGATTTACGTAGGGGTCGCGGGCCAGGTAAACTACGGCCATCCCCCCCCGGCCCAGTTCTTTTTGAATTTCGTAGCGTCCGATAGCGGGTTGTGTCATAGTGGTCAGTTGTTCCTGGCAAAAAAATCAATGGCGATATTCATTGATCATATTTTGCCGGATGGTCTGATAACCATCCACCATTAATCCTTCAGTTGATAAGAGCAATGTGTACTCATTCTGCATCTCAAAAAGCCGCACAAAACCACTCCAATCGTCGTTATAATCATTTTTCCAGGTTTCATCAGCAACAATCCCAATTTGGGAGTGATTGTGTTCATAATGCATGATTTGGAATTTTTGCAGTCTGGTATCTGCGAGATGGTAATCATCTGTGTTTCTACTACGCCTTATCTTTTTGATATTTGCTGTAATGGTTTCAATCCCTTGGACAGTAGTTGTGGGTTGTAAATATTGTGTGTCTCCGCCACTGCGAAGAAAGTTTCTGTATCCCTGGTTGTGCGTTTCAAGAAAGGTTTTTATTTCTTCTAATGACGGAATCGGCAGGGTAACTTTGGGTTTGTCAGAAGACTCAGAGCGTGTTTCTTAAAGACCGCAGAGGTTTTTTGCGAGATATTTTCAAGCGAATTTGCCTCGATTATGACCCTGACTTACAGTTAAAATGGGCTTTAGAAACCTCTGCGGTCTGGCCCACACGATTTAAGAAACA
>JAJRVO010000666.1 GCA_024277275.1 Chloroflexota bacterium | reverse complement strand
GAGATTCTTCGGCCCATTCGGCTTCGCTCAGGGCAGGCTCTATGGCCTCAGAATGACATAACAAGCTGAGTAGTCACAAAATAAGACCTAAAAACCGGGATTTGGAAGAATTTCCACTTTTTCATACTCCCCTTGTCAATCTCAAACTGTCCCACTCACAACCTTAACCAATTTACTGAACCACATTTTGCAGCCGGTTATTACATTGGCCGACTAACTTGAGGGCGGCATCATAATTTGATAGAAGTAAAGACACGGTGTTTCTGCTCATTTTTTATGCTGCTACAGCGTAAATAAGGGAGATGGCACAATGGAAAAGATTAAAATTCTGATTGTAGAGGACCAGGGCATTATTGCCCGGGACCTACAGCATATACTGAAACAGTTAGGCTATATTACGCCGGCCATTGCCTTGTCGGGCCAAGAAGCCATTCAAAAAGCAGCCGAGGTTCAGCCAGACCTGGTATTGATGGATATTGTGCTCAAAGGAAAAATGGATGGCATTGAAACCGCCGAACAAATCTATGCCCGTTTTGATATCCCCATAATTTTTGTAACGGCTTACGCCGACGACGAAACCTTGAAACAAGCCAGAGTCACCGAACCTTTTGGTTATATCCTTAAGCCATTTGATGAAAAAGGATTGCATACAACTATCCAGATGGCCCTTTACAAACACCGGATGGAGACAAAGTCAAGGGAGAGCGAGAAACGATACAGAGCCTTGTTTGAAACAATGACCCAAGGGGTGGTTTACCAAGATGCAAGCGGCCAGATAATCTCAGCCAACCCCGCGGCAGGAAAAATCCTGGGCTTAACGCTAGATCAAATGCAGGGACGAACCTCGCTTGATCCTCGCTGGAAGGCAGTCCACGAAGATGGTTCAGATTTTCCAGGAGAAACTCATCCCGCTATGGTTGCCCTAAAAACAGGGAAAGCGGTACATAATGTTGTCATGGGAGTCTTTCATCCAAATCAAGAAGAGTACCGTTGGATAGACGTCAACGCAGTTCCGCAATTTAAGCCGGGAGAAACTAAACCCTACCAGGTCTATGCCACTTTTAGCGACATCACCAAGCGCAAGCAAATAGAACAAGCGCTGCGAGAAAGTGAAGACCGTTTTCGAAGGTTAGCCGAAAATGCTCAGGATATAATCTATCGGTATCGGTTAATACCAACGGCTGGCTTTGAGTATATCAGCTCCGCAGTTGTAGCGGTCACTGGCTACACTCCAGAAGAGTTTTATGCCGACCCCCAGTTGGGAATCAAAACCGTTCACCAAGAGGATCGGCATTTATTGGACAATTTGAACCAGGGTGAACTACCTGCGGACTCGTCCACCGTTGTTCGGTGGGTGCGCAAAGATGGCAAAGTTATCTGGATCGAGGCGCGCAATGTGCCAATTCTTGATGACAAAGGTAGTTTGATTGCTGTTGAAGGCATTGCACGGGATATTACCGAGCGCAAACAGGTAGAGGAGGCGCTGCAACAGCGGACAGCCCAATTAGAGGCGTTGCGTGAGGTGGGGTTAGAACTTACCGCCAAGTTGGATCTGGATGCTCTGCTCCATTCGGTTGCGTCAAGAGCCGTTGAATTGCTAGTACACGGCGGCGTAAATCCTTCGGTAGTTTATGGAGCGAAAAAGTGCACTTTTTCACTCCATAAACTAAGCAACGCGCTGCTTGTAACTACCGAAAGACTTCCGCCAAGCTGTACTAGGCGGAACTAAGGGCGGTCTTTATCTCTACCGGCCGGAGCAGGATGTGCTGGAGTGGACGGTAGGCATTGGCCCCGCCGTAGCCCCCATTGGAACCATTCTGCACCGAGGCCAGGGTCTCTCGGGTAAAATTATGGAAACCGGCCGGCCGCTTATTGTGGATGATTATCACCGTTGGGAGGGGCGGGCGACCATCTATAACGGGTATCCCCTTGTTTCTGTAGTGGGCGCGCCAATTTACTGGGGTAAAGAGTTGTTAGGCGTAATAAATGTTAACACAGATTCTGTCAACGCCTATTCTCAGACTGACGCCGAGTTGTTGAGTTTGTTTGCCACCCAGGCCGCCATTGCCATCCGTAACGCCCGGCTGTATGAGCAAACACGCCGAGATGCAGTTATAAAGGCAGAATTGCTTAAGGAAGTCAATCATCGGGTATCTAACAACCTGGCGGCCATTATCGGTTTGCTATATGCCGAAAGCCGTTTTGCTTCCTCCAAAAAAGAACATGCCGCTATTGAAGATACACTAGAACGCTTGAGCCAACGGGTTAACGGCATGGCCGAGATTCATAGTATGCTCTCCCAATCCGAATGGTCGCCTGTACGCTTGAGCGACCTGGCTAACCGGGTTGTTTGCGCCGCCCTAAACGTGTTGCCGCCCAATCAACAGGCGCTAGTGCAGGTTTCACCTTTTCCAGTTGAAGTATCGCCCCGACAAGCCGGTAATCTGGCTATGGTCATTAACGAGTTGGCAACCAACACCATTAAATATGCCCTGAGCAATCGAGAGAAAGGGCATATTACCGTTCACATTGCCACAGAGGACAACGATGTTATCATCTGCCGCTATCAAGATGACGGGCCGGGCTATCCGGAAGAGGTTTTGCGCCTGGAACATCACAATGTAGGGTTATATTTGATACAGCGTATTGTTACAATGACCTTGCAGGGCGAGCTAACCCTGACTAACGACAACGGCGCAGTGGCAACCATTCGGTTTAAAGCTGAAGAAAAAGACAGGACATAAAGAGGTTTTTTGAGGGTTTTTGAAAGCGTTACAGTGATTTAATCTTCAATCCCTTTAACGGATAGTCTCCAAATAGTCCGCCGCCACCCAGCCGATGCGATTTTCTCCGGCATCAACTTTGACCCATTCAATCCGGCCAACAAACTGACGCTCGTACAAAATCTTGACTACGGTTCCTTCTGAAAGCGTCCCTGCAATGGCGCCGCCGGGAGTCCAGCGCAGCAAGACTCCCCGGCCATTGGTGTTAGAAACCTCTGCCGAAACCGGAGTGGGGGTAAAGGTGGGGGTGGCGGTATCGGTTGGCGTGGGGGTGTGGGTAGGGGTAGGCGTGGGGGTTGAGGTCGGTGGGTTTGGCGTTTGGGTGGGGGTGGCAGTGGCAGTGGCAGTGTTGGTTGGGGTGGATGTGGGCGTGTTGGTAGGGGTGTGCGTTGGCCCTGGCGTAGGGGTTGGCGTGGGGGTAAACGTTGGGGTAGGGGTCGGGGTCAAGGTAAAAGTAGAGGTTGGCGTGGGTGTAGGTGGCACGGCGGGGTCTAAAGACGTGGTTGGGATAACAATTAAGGCTAAAGCTATGGGTTGCTTTAAATCCAGTACACCGGCTTCTCTAAGGGCATTGGCTACCTGATTTTGCAAATGAACCACGCTGCGGTGGGTGGGGTTGGTGATTGACCTGACACGTACTTCTAGCCTGAGCGTGTTGTCATCCCCCGTTGATTCCACAAAATCCCAGCTATCCAGGGTGGTATCGGTGGCAATTTGGCTGACTTCCTGCGTCAACACACGGTTGATTTCTCGCTCCAGGGCGGCCTGTTTATAGGAGCCTATTGACAACGACCACAGCACCCAGGCAATGATGATTAATAGGATAGCCGAGCTTATAACGCCGCCGCCAAAAATGTTTCGGTCGCCTCGTTTATTGAAGTGAGGTCTAAACCCCAACAGAAAAAAGACCAGGGCGCTGGCCGCGCTGATAGCCACCAGGTTGGTAAAAAACAGAACCAATGCCCCTTGGGCAATCTCCATTTTGAGCCAGGCAATGCCAATTCCTGCGGTAGCCAGCGGCGGAACCAGCGCGGCGGCAATGGCTACCCCCGGCAGCGATGAAGAGACATTTTTGCGGCATATTGCATAGGCCCCGGCCAACCCCGATACCAACGCTACCCCTAAATCTAAAAGGGAGGGCGCGGTTCTGCCCAAAATTTCTGTTGGCGGGTGGGCCGGGTCCACGCCGGGGATGATTAAACCGGCTAACAGGCCCATGCTAATGGCCAGCAGCATGCCTCGGATGGTGGCGCTGGCAGACAGGCCCAATAATTTATCGTCCGCTTGAACTATGCCCAGGCCAATGCCCACAATGGCGGCCATCAGGGGGGCTACCAACATAGCGCCAATAATAACAGCCGGGCTGTTTAGCAGTAATCCCAAAGCGGCAATGCCCGACGCCAGTCCAATCATCATAAAAAAATCTATTTGGGGTCGAGCGCCGCGTCGAATCTGTTTATAAACATCAACCCGTTCCTCTTTGCTAAGGATTGGCATAACATGAACCGCTTGCCACCATACCCGCCGAAAAACAGAGCCAAAGCTGCCCTCAAACTTTTTGACGATGAGGCTGGTTCTTTTATTTTCGGCTGCAATTTTTTGAGGTATTGCGCCAAATAAAAACTGGCTAAATATACTCTCGTTGTTGGCTCCAAGCATGGTGACATCATAATTTTCGGCCTCGGTGGTAATGCCTTTTATGATACCATCGGCCTGGATGACTTTTGTTTTGAAGCCGGGACGGTGCGACCAGGAAGCGGTGAATTCTGCCAGCCAGCTTTCACGTTCCATTAGGCTGGCTTCATCGGCAGACTCAGGCATAACGTATATGGCTGTCACCTCGCTTTGTTTTGCCGCCCCCAGAGCCATATCTAACGCCAATGGCGTATTGGGACCGCCCGCAGTGGGCACCAATACTTGCCAGGTTTCTTTTTGCAAAATCTCTTCATCGGGCCAATCCGCATCGGCTCTTATGACTGCCAGGTTGCAGTAGGCTTGTTGCAAAACGTAGTCTAGCGTGTTGCCCAAGAGGTGTCCGCGTTTGCTGGGCTGACCCCGCCAGCCTAGCAGTATTAGATCGGGCGATATTTGCTTGGCGTATTTTACGATTGCTTTGGATGGATTACTGCTTTCTATCTGTTTAATCTCGATGGGGATATCGGTTAGGGGTTTGGGGATTTGAAGCCAATCCAGGGTTTGTTTTGTTTGCCTGACCGTGACAATGGTTAGTTTTCCATCTTTAGCTCTGGCCAGAGAGTAGCCCACATACAAGAGGGGTTTAAAATCTTCCGGCCCACGGATGGCAGTAATTATGTGGTAGTTAGCTTGCGGTAAATTTTCGCTCATGGAGGCGTTGAATTGCTTAGTAATGAGAATTAAATAACTGTCCCTCAACATTGTAATTGGTAAATGGTAATTGGTTATTAAGCCAATCCCTAATTACTAATTACCATTTACTGCGCTCTGAAATGAGACAGTTATTTAATCCCGATTCCTTATAATTTGTAGAGTTCAGGGCGCCGATCTTTAAAGACCGGAATCTTCTGCCGTACCTCGGCTACTGTGCCGGTTTCAATGGTGGCGGTTAGCAACACTTCCGACTCGCCGGCCTCGACTACGGCATTGCCCCACGGGTCGATAATGGCTGAGTGACCAAAGAAGTCGTATGTGCCGTCGTTGCCCACGCAGTTGACGCCAACTATGTACATCTGGTTCTCGATGGCCCGCGCCCGGAGAAGCGTTTGCCAGTGGGCCAGGCGGGGGTGGGGCCACTCGGCGGGAAGGTAGACCATATTGACGCCGTTGAGGGCGTAGGTGCGAAACATCTCGGCAAAACGCAGATCATAGCAAATTGCCAGACCGCTCTGCCCCCAGGCCGTTTCAACGGTGGTCAGATGCTGACCGGCGGCCAGATATTGGTCTTCATCCATCACCCCAAAAAGATGAATTTTGCGGTAAACCCCGGCTTGCTCGCCTTGCGGGTCGAACAAAATAGAGGTATTGGTTGGCTGCCCGTCGTCGTCCAGAGCCAGCATTGAGCCGTTTAACCAGATGTTGTGTTTTTTAGCCAAAACGCCTACCGCATTGATGACCTCGTCCTGCGTGGCGGATAGGGTTTTGATGTTGTCCCAGTCGTAGCCGGTGGTCCACATTTCCGGGAAAACAATCAAATCTGAGCCGCGTCGGGCGGCTTCGGCGGTCCACTCATCGGCTTTTTTTAAGTTTGCCTCCGGGTTGCCCAGAGCAATATCAATTTGAGCCAGGGATATAGTGAGTTACATAGCTCGCTCCATTTCTCTGTTTTGAGATGATTTGGTAATTGTTTGGAGCATTTTGTTTAAGCGGACGAAAGACGATGGACGAATGATAAAAACCCTGTGCTATCATTTCACTCATCCGCCGTCATTCGTCTTTTTTACAGCTACGTTGAATTACCTAACTCTCTCACTTATTTGGTTGTTTTAGCTGTTTTTTCAATTCCTGCACAGCGGTCAGGTCGGTTTGAGCGCCAAGTTTTTTGAAGATTTTTTGGGCCTGGGTCAGGTATTTCTGAACCTTGTCCAGCGAATCTGTTGCCATTGCCAGGCGAACCAAAGACATCTTGGTTTTGGCAACTTCGTATTTGCTGGTTAAATTATCCAGAGTTTGCAGACTGTGGCGTAATGCAACCTGGTCAGGTTTTAGCTCGCCACGAGCAAAATGAATCTGACCCAATACGCGGTGAGACTTACCCTCCTCAAACGGGTTTTGCTGCGCAGTTGCCAACTCAACAGAGCGGTGGATGTGGGTTAGGGCCTGATCAAGTTCATCTGTTTTCAAGTAGAATTCCCCCCAGTGACGTTCTAACTCTGGTAGATAATCATTAGAGCCAACTTCGGTAAAGATGGTTTGGCTATGGCTTAAGCAGGCGTGAACTTGCTCCCAATTTTCTTGGGCAAGATATACCCGGGCCAGCTTGTTAAGGGTTTTTGCCTCATTTTTAGCCATTCCGGTATGTTGCCATATGGCTTGAGTCTGTTTCAACAGGTCCATTGCCTGGTCCAACTCTCCCCGGTTCAGGTGAATGGTTGCCAGGTTGTTTCTTGCCCGGCCATGACCGTCGATATCCCCAATTTCCTGGGCAATTGTCAGGCTTTTGGTATAGACGGTTTCGGCTTGCTTCCAGTCTCCCTGGTAAAAGTAAGCGGCGCCTAACTTATTGTAGGCGCTGACCTGGCCGGCAATGTCGTTAATTTGTTGATAGATTTGCACGCTATCGTTGCAATAGTTCACGGCTACATCAAATTGGCCGCGTAAAAGACTGATGGCGCTCAACCTGGTATATGCCCGGGCCATAATCTGTTGGCCTTCACGCGAGTTGATTTGCGAAGCGATAGACAGGCTTTTGTTGCACCATTCCATAGCTTTATCAATTTGACCCTGGTGATCAAATGTTTTTGCCCCTATCAGGTAGATGCGCGCCGTTTCAGTGGAGGGTTCATCTTCATTCAGGTGGTTTAAGGCTTTTTTTAGCCATTCAAACGCAAGTTCGTACTCGCTGCGTTTATCGTATATTTCGGCTGTTTGGCTGTACAGGTCTGCCAGTTGGCGGGCTTGCTCTGCCGACAGCGTTTCATCGCCTACCAGTGATTGGGCCAAAGCGTAATGGGTTAGGGCGTCATCGTAGCGGCCCATTAAGGCCGATACCTTGCCCAGGAATTTGTGAACCGATTGTCGCATAGGTTGAAACTGGATAGTTTCTTTTTGGTTGAGCTGATCAAGCATTTCTAAAGTTCGGTTATACCATAACCGGGCGGTCTCGTTGGCATAAGCGGCCTCTGCCTGACGCGCCGCCTGAATGCTGTAAACCAGAGCCTTATCAAATTCGCCGGCTTCATCAAAGTGGTAGGATAGTTTTTCGGCAATGCGTTCCGGGTGGGGTAGGGCAAGCATTTCTAAAGCCTCGCCGGCCTGACGGTGTAACATCCGGCGTCGTAAAGAACCCAGGTCTGTGTAAAGAACATGCTGAATTTCGACATAGCTGAAACGAAGCATAGTATCGCCGGGCGCTTCTTGTACCAGTTGTCGTTCCATGGCCAGGGCCAGATGTTCCAAAACTTCCCATTCCGGCAGGGCGCTCATTTGGTGCAGTTCATTAAACTTAAAGGTTTGTCCCAGCACTGCGGCCTGGTGCAGCAAAGTTTGCGTGTCCGGGTTCAAGTGGCGGATGCGCTGCCAGACGGCTTCGTGTACGCTTTGCGGCAAGCGAATCTCGGCCAGTATTGGTAAATCGGACATTTCCCCTTGCAGCTTGACAAGGCCGTCGTCAACCAACCCCCTGGCTACTTCTTCTACGTAAAAGGGGTTGCCGTCGGTGTGGTCAAATATTCTTTCGGTCAGGTTTTCGGGTACAGGTTGCTGCCAGGTATTCATCAATATCTGGCCCACTTGGGTCTG
>JAJRVO010000066.1 GCA_024277275.1 Chloroflexota bacterium | reverse complement strand
GTAACATTCTGAAAGCCAGAGAATAGGACACAGATTTTCGCAGATAAACACAGATTATGGTAAAAAACTAAACAAAAATCTGTGAAATCTGTGTTCATCTGTGTCCCATAAAAATGTTACTTTATGGCCGTTAGCAGTATAAACTATAGCAATAAGGGCAAATGGCAGCAAGATGCCGCCGGGGATGGGTCGCCCTAAAAACAGGGCGCGCAATATCAGCCCCAAAGGTCCGGCAATAGCCCAGGCTATTAGCAAGCGAGGCGTTACCTTGCGCCAGACTCGACACACCTGACCGCTGAACAAGCCGAACCACGGCGTAACCAGAAACCAGCTAATTATAAACGGCAACGCTACCCATAACCCGCCCAAAACATCCGTTAGCGAGAGCGCGTGGCTACTACGGCCAATCCAGACAAAGCTGAGAATAACCAGCAAGTCGCCCCCGGCTAATATTACCAGATGAGTAAAAGGTATATGTGTGTCAGAGCTTATTTTTGTTTGTGCCATAAGATTGAACCAGATAAAACAAGGTTGCAGGGTTGCAAAGTTGCAAATTTACCCAACCTGCTACCTTGCCACCTTGTTTTCCAAACGAAATCCTGGAAAAAATTTAGGGATTTAGCGTCTTAGGCTTTCACACCGACAATTTTTTGTCGATATAATCTTGCCAGACCGTAAGCAAGTTCCTACCCCTTAATGAACAATGAATGGCGAACTCAAATATCTGGTTTAAAACACAACCATTTTGTTCATTGCTAATTGTTCATTGTTAATTGATGTAGAGATTTAGCAGGTAGCATATCAGCATTGCCCCTTTCCGGCAAGAATTAAGGTCAATTGGGACACACGATTATGACAAGTTAATTGACACCTTTTCAAAAATTATGTAAAATACAATATGTCAAGTTGTCTCATTGGTTCTTTGGAGAGGTGAACGCATGAAGATAGATGCCGGTAGATTAAGAATAATCTTGAGTTTGATGTTGTTGGTTGGCGTAGTCTATTTGCCAAGCCCCGCTTATTCTCAGGGAGATGCTCCCAACATTCAAAATCTAATTGTGAATGGCGGCTTTGAAGGCGGCTTTCAAGAAGATTTTGGCATTGGTTATGGGTGGGGCGGTTTTAGCAATGGCAATGCAGTAGTTGGCTGGAACTTTGATGATTGGCCGGCAGCGGTTGTCGATGGAAAATATGTCCAACGGATTGAAATCAGAGACGCCCTCGACCTGAATCGCTACGCCGGGATTTACCAAACTGTATCTGTAGTTCCCGGACAGCAGTACAAGTTGACCATCAAAGGCATTGTCCGCTCAGAAGAAGGCGATATAGGCTTATCAGATTATGGCTACAGGGTGCAGTATGCCATTGATTACCAGGGCGATATTGCCTGGGAATTAGTAGAGGAGAGCGAGTGGGTAGAACTTGACTGGGATGAACAACCTCTGGCCGAACCCCCCAACGGCGTTTACCGTGTTGATACCTTAGAAACAACCATCACCGCCAAAAGCGACAAGCTGACCCTGTTTATCAGAGGGTGGAAAAAGTGGCTAAACAACGGCGCCGGCATTTTTGATCTGGATGAAATTAGCATTGTTGGGCCGGCTCCCGAAGGTTTTCAGGCTCCGGTAGTCCAGGCTGCTGCTTCTCTTGACACCACGCAGCAAACTACCGAAGAAACTGCTGCCCTTGCGCCAAACATACAAGCAACAACCGAACCGGAAATGGAGGCCACAACTGAGGCAGAGTCCCAAACAGACACATCCTCTACAGAAGAGACATCAACTGAATTTCAATCCCCAACCGAGGTCGATACGGCTGTGGCGGCTGAGGATACAGCCTTGCCTGTTTCCGGTCGCGGTAGCGATAACTCTGTAAACTACGTTGTTATTATTGGCGCGACACTAATATTGGTTCTATTTGCCGGCGCGGTAACAAGCGCTCGGCAGCGTAACTTGGCTGAGTGAAACGTTTATAGCTTGATAAGAGCCATCTATGATGGCGTCATTTGTCATTTGTTCCTGGTCATTTGTTTGTAGCTGCCATCATACGCATCTTATGAAATCTGGCACAAGCAGATGACAACAACAAAGTACGAATGACAAATGACAAATGACCAAGTTTGATAGGAGATAAATTATGAAAAAGTCTACCTGGGTAACGCCTGTTTTTAAACCAACCCTGTTTGGTATAATCTTGGTTGGCCTGATCTTGGCGACATTTCCTTTTGCATCGCAGGCTGCTCCTTTAAAGCAACCTAGCTGGCACGCGGAATATTATGATAATGCCGGTCTATCCGGGCAACCCAAAATTAGCCGGTTTGAAGCTGCCTTTGGTCAAGATTGGGGACTTGGCTCTCCGGCCCTGGAAATCCCCAATGATCGCTTCTCTGCCCGCTGGACCAGCACCAAACATTTGGAGAAGGGTACCTATCTCTTTTTGCTGACGGTTGATGACGGCGCGCGCGTATGGCTGGACGGCAAACTGATTATGGATGCCTGGGACCTGGGCCGCAAAGAAAAGCTTAAGACCAAATTGCGCATTGATAAAACCGGCGACCACGAGCTTCAAATTGCCTATTTTGAAAACACCGGCTATGCCGGCATTAACCTGGAGTGGATTCAACTGGGGGGCGAGGATGATATTGTTGGGGCCTGGAACGGCGAATATTTTAACAATAAAGATTTAGCGGGGTCGCCAATTGTAACCCGTCAGGATGGCGCAATTAGTTACGATTGGAGCCTGGGTTCTCCCCATGCCAAAATTCCCCGAGACAACTTCTCTGTCCGCTGGACTCGCTCTGTTTATCTTAAAGCCGGTCTCTACAAATTCAGAATTCAACATGATGATGGAATGCGGGTTTTTGTAGACGATAAAATAATTTACGATTCCTGGTTTGACCAGAGCGTAACTTATCAAACCCGTCAATTTTCCATAAAAGAGGGATATCGCACTTTTAGAGTAGAGTATTACGATCACGTGGGCAGCGCCGTTGCCCAATTAAGCTTTGAGATAGATCCGGAACGGTACGATAATGCGGATCCCGGCTCCGATGGCCCGGCGCTAGTGGTTGACAACAATTCTGCCGGATTTTGGTGGGATGACCCCGACGGCAACAAAAAACTTTATGTTAATCGCGGCGGCTTTGGCGATGATTTCTACTGGACATATAACACCAATAACGCTACCCCTAACTTTGGCCGGTGGACTCCGTCTATAAAATCTGCCGGTAATTATGAGGTTTTTGCTTTTATTCCCGGCTCGCGGGCCACCACAACCAGCGCTCACTACAAGATTCAGCACTTTGGCCGCCTGGCGGAACGAATAATCAACCAAAGCGCCTACAATAACGAGTTTGTGAGTTTGGGCACTTACCACTTTGGCGCCGCCGGCGAGGAGTTTGTGGCGCTTTACAGTAATACCGGAGAAAGCGCGGGCAGCGCGTCAGTAGCCTATGATGCCGTAAAATTTGTCAAGCGATAATCGACAAAAACAAAATTTTGGTTAAAACAAAAATCCCCGTGGAAACATCCACGGGTTTTTTTTGTGCCGGTTGAATCAGGATTTTAATTTGATTGCTGACATATGATTGCAGTAGCAACCTTTGAGGTTTTTAAAACCTCAAAGGTCTGGCAAATTGGCGCTGGGTTCATGTGATGGAATTTGCTCGTAGTAACCGCTTTAGCGGTCAAATTTAACGGCTGAAGCCGTCACTACAAACCATCAAATTACCCGGACCCAGCGCTGGCAAATTGTCTAATATTATGCCTTGTCATATTTGGCAATAAACTCTTCAGCCTTCTCCACCAGGTCTTTATTGCCAACAAAGAGCGGCGTGCGCTGGTGAAGTTCGGTGGGTTGCAGGTCTCTAATAGGGCTACGGCCGGTAGAGGCGTACCCTCCGGCTTGTTCAATGATAAAGCTCATCGGGATAGCTTCGTAAAGCACCCGTAATTTGCCGGTGGGCGCTCTTGAATCTGACGGGTAGTAAAAAACACCGCCGCCCAGCAAATTGCGGTGAATGTCGGCAATCATAGAGCCAATGTAACGCAGCGATAATGACCTGTCGGCTCCTTCTTCGCCCCGCAGCCAGCGCGTGTAGCGTTGGATACCCTCGGTCCAGCGACTCTGGTAGCCCTGGTTGGCGCTGTAATATTTTGGTTTCTCCGGCAGCCGGATGTTGGGGTGTGATAACAAAAACTCGCCGACGCTGGGGTCCAGGGTAAAGCCATGCACACCGTCTCCGGTGCTGTAAACAAACATGGTGCTAGAGCCATACACCATATAACCACCGGCTACAATATCGGCCCCTTTTTGCAAAACATCTTCCAGCGTGCCCGGCCCCGACTCTGTTTTGCGTTTAAAAATGGCAAAAATGGTGCCTACACTCACGTTAAAATCTATATTCGACGACCCGTCCAGCGGGTCGAACAGGAGCACATATTTGCCGGTGGGGTATTTATCGGGGATAGGGATGATTTCATCTTCTTCCTCGGACCCCATCGCCGCCAGCCGGCCGGTGTGATCATTGAGCTGATAAATAACTTTTTGGGCGTAAACATCTAGCTTTTTAACCTCTTCGCCCTGAATATTTTCTTGTCCGGTGCCTCCCAAAATATCGGCCAGTCCGGCTCTGGTGGTCCGGCTGGCAATAAGTTTGCCTGCCAGGGCAATATCATACAGCAGGCTGGTAAGCGCCCCGGTAGCATCGGGCAAATCGGCCTGCCTGTCCATAATGTGACGCTCAATGGTGGTGATTTTGTGTCCAGGTTTTATTTTAGGCATTGTATCTCTCTCCTAATTACTCTGAAGTTTGATTATTGTCATTCAATAGATGTATAGTAAAATCTAATGCTAAATAGCCCGTCAATTATAATCAACAGTTGCGCTTACACAAAATAACCTGTAGGGTAATTTTACTTGACCCATTAAATTGAGTTTGATATAATACCGCAAAATAGGCCCTCTAATATTTACGTAAAAGGGATGGTTCACAATTTGGGTGACACTTTGCCGTCTTACGATGGACGAATGACGGTAGACGGAGGAAAAACATCGGTATTCACGCTTTTTCGTCGTCCGTCGTTGGTCAAACGTGTAAATTTAATTTCCGTGCCCAATGAACCGCCCCCATTGAAGGTTGGCTATCGTGGGACAGGTCCTTGTTTTAAACGCAACTTACGAACCTTTAAGCGTTGTTTCTGTTAAACGCGCTGTTGTTTTGCTGCTAAAGGAAAAGGCCGAATTAATTGAAGCGGCTGAAGCCTGGCTGCGCTCAGAGAGTTTAAACATCCCCAGGCCGTTGGTTATCCGCCTGGTCTATTTCGTCAAAATACCTCGCCGTATCTCCTTGCCCGTTACCCGGCGAACGGTGTTAGCCAGAGATCACTATACCTGCCAATATTGCAGGGCTATGCCCCCGCGTCAAAAATTAACCCTGGATCATGTGGTTCCCCGTTCAAGAGGAGGCAAAACCACCTGGGAAAATGTGGTCGCGGCTTGTCAAAAATGCAACGGGCGTAAAGGCAGTAAAACGCCCCTTGAGGCAAATATGAAGTTGTTAACCCAGCCCAAACGACCTCGCTATCTGGCTATTGCCGCTTTGGCCAGTTTAGAGACCAGACAAGCCTGGGATAAATATATGTGGGATTGACTCTGACCTCGCGTATGTCGCTGTTTTTTGTATACCACGCTGATTATGTTGTACCGCTCCCCCCGGAGCTTCGTTTTCCAATGCCAAAATTTGGCAATATCCCAGCAATTCCCGGTTTGACAATTAGGGTATGAAAATTGTGCAATTGTGGGCATTTCAGAGCAGAATTTCCAGAATGATAGAATTTTGATTCGTTAATTCTGCCAATTCTGCTCTTACGCCGACAAAAATCAGCCCGACTG